>JAYTQD010000324.1:0-1391 GCA_043746935.1 Acidobacteriaceae bacterium
GCGCTTGGCCACGGTGTCCAACTGCGCCGGCTCGACAAAGCCGATCTGCGTGAAGCGGCGGGGCTTGTCGATTTGCCGGGTGCGGCCTGTCAAGTAATCCCCCGGCAGCGGCGAGCCATCGTCGCGGCGGCCCAGGATGGTGAATTTGCTGCGCGGCCAGGTGACGGAGCGGCAGATGCCCTGGGCTTCCCATTGGTCGTCGCCGGGTTGAAGGCCGCGACTACGCAAGGTTTCGGCTTCGCTGGCGGAGACTTCGTTGTTTGTGACCAGGATGCAGCGCCGTTTGCCGCCGTCTGCAGCATTCAACAGGTTGACGGCGTTGAGGGTGGTACCGCTGCCGGCGAAAAAGTCGACGATGAGTGCTTCAGGGGCCGGTTCGACAAAGAATCTGAGGGCGTCACGGACGGCATAAATGCTCTTGGGAAACGAAAAGTTCTGACCCGGAAGTTGATCAGAAAGAAGACGCGAACCGTACTGCGTTGAATCGTGCGCCGAGATTCTCCACTGACTACCTGGCACCGCCCGCACGTCTGGCGAATCCTGTCTGTCCTCGATAATGGAGCCATCAGGCCGAGTACCGATCTGTTCGTACTCTGCGCGCAGTAGCTTTGAGAATTCTCCGTCCTTGAGGATCGACAGAACATATCCCCGCTCAAGCGAGCCTGAAACCCGAACCCGTCCTTCCTTACTTCGGTCAGCCAAAGTCTTCGGAGCCCACTGCCAGTTTCCATCAGAACCATCGCGCCGTATCGGCAACAGCGGAACAAGTCCGGCAACTTCTTGAATTTGAGCACCTTCTGGCACTGGTTCGCCAATGAAACCTATTGAAGGTCCAACTGGATCGATGTACACGGGATAGAAGAGCAAGGGTCGATCAGACCTTGCTGCATTTGTACCTGAGCGCCTTAGCATGTCCCAGCGCAATTGGCCGGTGTGGGTGCGTCCTTTGCTTGATACCCATTCACGATTAAGTTGCAGCCGCGCGGGCGCAGCATCGCCGAACATCACGAAGAAAATGTACTCATCACTTCGCCCAAATCCACCTGCTCTTGCCACGCTGGCGGGATTTATGAGCGTGTTGATCATTTGCACGTTGCAATTCGGAAACTCTTGTTCCAAGAGAATTCCAAGTCGAACGCACTCACGCTCGTCAATTGCGACGATGAGAACGCTACGTTCAGGCTTCAGGAGCCTACGTGCTAACCTCAATCGCTTCTGCATAAAGGCCAGCCATTTGCTGTGCCTCCAAGCATCCGTCCCATCAACATAGTCGTTGTTGTACTTCCAATCCCTCGCCCCGGTGTTGTACGGCGGATCGATATAAATACAATCCACCTGCCCCGCATACAGATACTCCAACAACTGCAGAGCGTGGTAATTGTCGGCCTCGA
>JAYTQD010000325.1:0-10219 GCA_043746935.1 Acidobacteriaceae bacterium
ACCCTTAGCAGCATGACGACATCCGCTCCGCGGAGGGCTTCCTCCAGGTTGCGGACTATCTTCAGGCCCGGCGCCAGCGTGGTGGCTACCTCCGGCAGAAGCTCAGGCGGGCCGCAGAGAGTCATTTTGGCGCCGAGTTTGCTGAGGAGGTGGATGTTGGAGCGAGCGACGCGGCTGTGGAAGATGTCTCCGATGATTGCGACCTGCAGGCCCGAGATCTTTTTCTTGTGGCACAGAATCGTATATGCATCCAGTAACGCCTGCGAAGGGTGCTCGTGCATGCCATCGCCAGCGTTGATGATGGGAATGTCGAGATGATGCGCTAGGACATGCGGGGCGCCAGAGTTCGGGTGGCGAATCACGAGGATGTCTGCGCCGATGGCACGCAGGGTCGCACCCGTATCCAAGAGTGACTCACCTTTTTCAATACTGGAACCAGAAGTTTGGATGAGCGTGGTGATGGCGCCCAGGGATTTGGCGGCCACCTCAAAGGAGGCGCGGGTACGGGTCGAAGTCTCGTAGAAGAGTAGAGCCACCCGCTTTCCCCGCAGGAGAGGGCGGGGATGATCGGGCTTCATCTGGCGCGCGAGTTTCAACAAGGCGTCGATGTCCCGGGTGGAAAGGTGCTCAATGCTCAGAAGCGAGCCGCGCGCTGGAGTGTTCATGCCTGAGATGGGACGGCCCTCATCGCTGCGTGTCCCCGGCCATATCGAGTCCTGGCCGCACGCTAACTCACTTTCTCGACGAGAAGAACCTTTTCCGCGTCGTCGGTTTCCTTGAGCTGTACTTCCACGATCTCGTTTTCCTGCGTCTGAATTTTGCGGCCTACAAAGGTGGCTTCGACGGGAAGCTCGCGGTGTCCGCGGTCAATCAAGACACAAAACTGCACGAGGCGGGGGCGACCGTGATCAAACAGGGCATCCATAGCGGCGCGGACCGTACGGCCGGTGTAGAGGACGTCGTCGACCAGAATGATCACCTTGCCAGTCACCGTTACACCGATGTCGCCCTTCTGGACCACCGGTTTTGGGCCCAGCGTGGTGAGGTCGTCGCGATAGAGGCTGATGTCAAGAACTCCGACAGGAATCTCTTTTTTTTCAATGCGTTGCAGGAGCTTTGCCAGCCGCTGGGCCAAGGGAATGCCGCGACGGCGGATTCCAATCAACGCTAAGTCGGCGACACCGTTGTTGCGTTCGGTGATTTCATGGGCCAGCCGCACCAGCGTGCGCTCGATTTCCGAGGGCGACATGAGCTGGGCCTTCTCGCGCAGTTGGTGAGGACGGATAGCGGATCGCGGAGTCATGAACATGAGGATCATACGCGGGGGCGGGGGCGGGGGCAACTTGACAGATTTGTGTGGGTTTTCAGCCTTTACTTGGTGTTCCGGCGGGTGATGCTCGCTCCGATGGCGCCACCGAGAATGGAGAAAAAGATGAACATCAGGCAAAGGAATAGAGCGGTTAAAACTATGAAGAAGGCCAGACCCTCCGGCGTCTTGAACTGCTGAATCACTTCTTGAAACTGCTGCTGAAGTTGCGGATCGGCATTCAGGACGGCTTTATCCATGGAATCGAAGAGGGTTCGACGGAGTTCTTCCCCTTTGTGAGAGAGCAGAATTTCCAGTGTGGCTAAAACGCTAAATACGAGAAAGCCGAAAAGGCCCGAAATCGCTCCGAGCAGCGAGCCTGAGCCTAAGCCTAGGATGGCCCCGGGGACGCGGCGGCGATAGGCATATACGGCGATGGTTCCGCCTGCAATGAATCCTAAGCCGAGCAGACCGCCTAGAAAGTTCATGGCGAGAGCCGAGAAAACGCCTCCCAGGAAGGCCGCATACAGGGCAGGCTGCCACACAAGAGGAGTTGGCGCAGGTAGAACCTCATCAACGCGCGTATCCGGGCGCACGAGCGATTCCACCGGCTCTGGAGGGATGAAGCGTATCTGGGGAGCGCGGCAACCGGAGCAGAACGGCATTCCGTCGGCGACGGCTAAGCCGCAGCTAGAGCAAGTATGGTCCACTCCAGCCAAGTTACAGGAGATTGCGAGTCACGGGCAAGAACCAGCACTACTCAGATGGTGCTGTCATTGTCCGAACGCGCGTGGACGTAGACGAGGGCAAACTCCGAGCCTTTGCCCTTTGGGGTTACGGCGACGACGCGCGCGTTGTTATTGGTGCCCACCTTCAATTCGACGGTCTCGCCCTTGCCGTCCCCGGAACAGGAGAGTTCATTGGGATGATTCGGTTTGTCGTGAGAGTCGATGCCGATGTGCCAATCCGCATCTGTACCTGATTTGTTGCATTCCAGAACCTTGCCGTAGCGCTTGAGTTCGTTGGTATAAAACTGAACCAGCTTTTGAGGCGCGTCATCGGAGGCATACTTCACGACCACGAGCTTCAGTCCGAAGAGCGGAGTCGAGATGTTCACATTGGCGCGGTCGCTGCCGCCGTCGTCGTCCTTCTCCACCAGCTTGGCTCCTGGATAAACGGTAAGCCCCGTGTCCGCGCCCTTCACGTCTTTGCCGACGTGCATGTTGCCTACAGGCGACTGGATGGTGACGTCCTTGTCTCCGCTGGCGTTCTTGTTTTCTTTCACATTGATTCCGCAGGCAGCGAGGCCGAACGACAAACCCACAACTGCAAGAGCGGAGATCAGACGAGTAGCGAAGTTAGTGTTGGGCATGGAACGTACCTCCAGAATTAGCGGGCCGGTCTAAGCCAAATCCGCGTGGCGCGATGCTGGGGATGCTGACCGGCAAGCGTCCGCGAATCGGGATTTCTCCAAAGAGAGCTTTCACGGCGCTGGTCTCGGAAACCGAGGTGTTCGAGAACGCACACAGATAATTTTGCGTGTCCGGGAAATCGGAAACAAAATAGGGGCTCCCGAGGGAAACTACAAATGTCTTTTCGGGCGCTCGCGTCAGAATTTGCTGTAGCAACGATCCGGCGGCGTCCGCCAAACCTACGCTGGCCGTGAGTTGCCCGTGGGTCAGCACGCGCTTCCCGCCTGACGGACTGATGTAGACCGCGGCAACTACTGCCTGTGCTTCGTCAACGGCGCTGAGGATCTGTCCGGACATGGATTTGGCGATGCGCGGATCCACGAAAATAACGTTGGCGTCGGGCACTCGGGCGCGCAGCTCTCTTTCCAGGACACGTCCCCATTCCAGCCGGACGTCATCCGTAAGGACAACCGCCACAAGGCGATTGGAGGTTGTCTCCACCGTTTGATACGGAAGAGGGGCGGGATCGGTTCCGTGATTCTCCGCGAGGCTTTGGCTGGTGTTTTGCAATGGCAGCATTTTGCCGCTATCTCGTAGCAGCGTAAGGGCATCGTCGGCAATGTGTTGGCCCAGCGCCAGGTTTTCCGGCGCGGCAATCTTGTCCGGAAGAAGGGTCGCATCGACCGAACGCTTCTTGTGCAGCCCCAGAGAAGCCTTCGCCCGTAACAGTTTGAGTACGGAGGCATCCAAATCCGGCTTGGCAATCTCTCCGTTATGGACAGCGGCCACCATAGAGCGGAAGCAGGCTCCAATATCCAGGGGGATGAGGAGCACGTCATTCCCGGCCTTGAAAGCGTCCACGCAGGACCGGCCGGGGTCTTTGGCATAGAGGCGGGTCAATGCGCCCATGTCAAGAGCGTCGGTGATTACGATTCCGTGGAAGCCGAGTTTTTGCCGCAGCAGCTCGCGAATGATTTTGGGCGAGGTGGTCGCCACTCGCTTGGGATCTGGGTCCAAGGATGGAACGGAAATATGGGCGACCATGACAGCATCGATGCCAGCGGTCACCGCCTGTCGGAAGGGAGGCATCTCGACCAAATCCAAGTGGTCGGCGCTGCCCTTGACCTGCGCCACTCCGAGATGCGAATCGGTTCCGGTGTCACCGTGGCCGGGAAAATGTTTGGCGGTGGTGAGCATGCCCTCGGCGTGGGCGCCTCGGATATAGGCGGCGAGCAGGTTCCCGACCTGCTGCGGATCTTCCCCGAACGAGCGGGTATTGATGATCGGATTGGCGGGATTGGAATTCACATCGGCCACGGGAAAGAAATTCCAGTGGATGCCAATCGCGCGGGACTCTTGCGCGGTTACGCGGCCGAGGGCCTCGGCATATTCCAGTTTCCCGGCGGCTCCGAATGCCATGGCATGGGGGAAGACTGTGGTTCCACGCAGCCGCATGGAGAGTCCGCGCTCAAAATCAGCCGCGAAAATCAAAGGAAGGTCGGAATCGCGCTGCAATTGGTTAGTGAGCGCCGCAGTTCCGTAAGGTTCGTTGTACATCAGGAACGATCCCTCGACGGGTACGCTGACGGCAAAGCCGCCAACGTGGTACTTGCGAAGATTTTCCCGCAGAAGAAGATATTCAGGGCTCTTGGAATTCAAGAACTGAACGCGTGCCCAGGGCATGATCAGTTGGCCGATTTTCTGGTCGACCGACATCTTATGCAGGGTTTTCAACGCCCACTTGTCGCCTTCACGGTCGAGGCGGATCATGGAGGCGGGCGCGCGGTCTTTAGCGGGCTCTTTGGTGGGGTCCTTGGCAGAGTCATTTGCGGCCATCAGGGCGCCGGCACCCACCGCCAATAGCAGAGCAGTCGCGCTTCGGACCAAGCTGGCAGGCATGAGCTGAAGATAGCAGAATGAGTTCCTGACAGTAAGAGACCGGATGTACACGCCCTTCTATCTTTCGATTCCAGTAGCGGAGGGCCAAAGAGGGCTGAAAATTAAGGGTTAGGACTTGGGACACCACTCTTACTCAGAAACCATGCCCAGAGCTGAGAGGACCCCCCGAGGCGACTCTTTGACTCAGGGCGCGGCTGGAGCCTAGTATTCTCTCAGAAGCGGCTTTCCCTCTTCCCGTCCCAGGGTCGAGGACTAGTCCGCTAGGAGGTCTTTTCCCATGATTGGTAAACTTGGAATGCCGGAACTTTTGATTATTGCGTTTATTGCCATTCTCATTTTCGGTACGGGCAAGATCGCCGACCTCGGCAAGGGTCTGGGCGAGGGTATCAAGAACTTTAAGAGCGCCATGAAAGACGGCGAGAATTCGGACGAGAAGAAATCCTAAGCGTCCTGGCCTGGGTGGTCCTAAGGTTGCGGAGCTTCGCTCCGGCGGACGGCCAAGCGACGGCCATCCCCACGTAAACCGCATTTACCCTAAGCTAGTCTGAATTTTCTCGCAGCATCTGCTCGCAACATCTGATAGACCAGCGGTATGGGCAGTCCCACTACGTTGAAATAACACCCTTCGATTTTTGGAATCCAGCGCGAGGCTAGGCCTTGGATGGCATAGGCTCCGGCCTTGTCCATGGGTTCGCCGTGGGCTACGTAGTCGGCGATATCCGCATCGGTGAGCGTGGTCATGGTCACGCGGGTAGTTTCGTGGCGGACGTCTTCTTTGGGTGGCTGGCCGGGTGTTAGGAGACAGACGCCGGTGATGACACGGTGCTCACGACCGGAGAGCAGTCGGAGCATGCGGGCGGCGTCGGAAGCGTCTGCGGGTTTGCCTAGGATCTCGGTGCCCACCACCACAATGGTGTCAGCCCCTAACACTTGGTTTGTAGGGTGCGGATCGAAGATTGCGCGGGCTTTGGCGGTTGCTAGACGTTGGGCGCAGGCTTCGGGCGATTCTCCTGAGAGGAGATCCTCGGGAACGTTCGCAGGTTGCACCACAAACTCGATGCCCGCATTGTGCAGCAGTTCCTGACGGCGGGGCGAGGCGGAGGCTAGGATGAGCATTGCAAGGGATTGTAGCAACCACTGCCTGTTAGAATCGTAGATTGATCCCCGTCGCGTCGATCCAGCCTCTGTTGGTCTCGCGTTGATCTAACCTTAGCATGGACCGTAAATTCATCCGAAATTTCGCGATTATTGCCCACATCGACCATGGGAAATCCACGCTCGCCGACCGGCTGCTGGAGATTACCGGGTCGCTGACAGCGCGCGAGATGCAGGCGCAGGTGCTCGACTCGATGGACCTGGAGCGCGAGCGCGGCATCACGATTAAGGCGCACGCCGTCCGCATGATGTACCAGGCGCGGGACGGGATCATGTACCAGCTCAACCTGATTGATACGCCGGGGCACGTGGATTTCTCGTACGAAGTTTCGCGGGCGCTGGCTTCGTGCGAGGGTGCGCTGCTGGTGGTGGATGCGTCGCAGGGTGTGGAAGCGCAGACTTTGGCGAATTCTTATTTGGCGATCAATCACGGGCTGGAAATTATTCCGGTGATCAACAAGATTGACCTGCCCTCCGCGGATATTGAGCGGACGAAAGAAATGATCGAGAGCGCCGTGGGCCTGGATGCGACGGACGCGATTCCGATTAGCGCGAAGACCGGCCAGGGCGTGGAGGAAGTGTTGGAGGCGATTGTTCGGTTGGTACCACCGCCGAAAGGAAAGCCGGAAAATCCCCTGCAGGCGCTGATTTTCGATTCCTGGTTTGATCCCTACCGTGGCGTGATTGTGTTGGTGCGGGTTTTTGAGGGGACATTGCGGCGCGGGCAAAAGATCCGTCTTTGGTGGAATTCACGCGTTTTAGAAACAGAAACTTTGGGTGTGCTGACGCCGAAGCCCGTGGAAGTGGAGTCTCTGGAAGCTGGGGAAGTCGGCTTCATGATGGCGAATAGCAAGACCGTGGCCGACACGAAGATCGGCGACACGATCACGGAGGAAGCCAACCCGGCTTCGGAGCCGCTGCCGGGGTTCGAAGACATCAAGGCCATGGTGTTTGCAGGCCTGTATACGGTGGAATCACATGAGCACACTCGTTTGCGCGATGCGCTGGAAAAGCTGCGGTTGAACGATGCATCGTTTTTCTTCGAGCCGGAGAGTTCGGTGGCGCTGGGGTTCGGATTCCGCTGCGGTTTTCTAGGTCTTCTGCATATGGAAATTATTCAGGAGCGGCTGGAGCGTGAATTCAATCTGGATTTGATTACGACCGCGCCGGGCGTGCGCTACAACATCACGAAGACCGATGGTTCGGTGGTGGAAGTGGACAACCCCTCGCGCTGGCCGGGGCAGACTGAGATTACCAAGATTGAGGAGCCGGTAATTCTGGCGACGATCCTGACGAGGGAAGAATACGTCGGTGGAATCCTGAAGCTGGTAGAAGAAAAACGCGGCAAGCAAAAGAGTTTTGAGTATGTAGGCACGGCGCGCGTGAAGCTACTATACGAATTGCCGCTGAATGAAGTGGTGCTGGATTTCTACGACCGGCTGAAGTCAGTATCTCGCGGGTATGCGTCGCTGGATTATCATCTGGCGGGCTCTTGGGACTCGCCGATGGTGAAAATGGATATTCTGATTTCCGGCGAACCGGTGGATGCGCTGTCGATCATCGTACACCGCGACTTTGCCTACGATCGCGGACGCGCGCTGGCGGCAAAGATGAAGGAACTGATTCCGCGGCAGATGTTTGAAGTGGCGATTCAGGCGGCGATCGGGGCCAAAGTAATTGCCCGCGAGACAGTGGGCGCAATCCGGAAAAACGTGATTGCCAAGTGCTACGGCGGGGATATCAGCCGAAAGAGAAAACTGCTTGAGAAGCAAAAAGAAGGCAAGAAACGGATGAAGAAGATTGGGCGCGTGGAGATCCCGCAGGAAGCCTTTTTAGCCGTGCTGCGGCTGGGCGAAGACAGCTAGGGTTCTCTTTTTGTTAGCGCGGTATTTTTCTGGACCACCCTACGGAAAGAGTCTTGACAAGGCTGTCAAGGCGTGATCTTGGTTACCGTAAATGTGCAAATCTTGCTGGGCTGGGCAGGCCACGCGCCGGATGGCTGGCCTAGGTTTTCCTTCCTGAACCACAATTAATAGCTATATTTATCAGTTAGTTAGCGGTGTAACCCATTGGGGCATGGCCTTCTGCGGCGTCGGCTTGCCGTTACGCGGGTTTGGAGGTTCCACAGCGTTTTCCACAGAGAATAGGGTTTTCTCGAATCGGGCGGACCGGAATTTTGGCAGGGGCTATACTCTGCTTGGCGGGTGAGGGCGCCCGCCCTGTACCTGCTACTGGACGTAGCCGCCGTCGCCGGATTCGTGGGACATGTTTTCGAAGCGGGTGGAGCGCTTGATGAAGGCCAGATCAATCTTGCCGATAGGGCCGTTGCGCTGCTTGGCGATGATGAGTTCGGCCTTGCCTTCCAGATCAGGGTCGTCCTGCTTGTAGACTTCCTCGCGAAAAATGAAAGCGACGAGATCGGCATCCTGCTCGATGGAGCCGGATTCGCGAAGATCGGAGAGCTGGGGACGGTGGTCGCCGCCGCGGCTTTCCGGGGCCCGGCTTAACTGCGAAAGAGCGATGACGGGGACGCGAAGCTCCTTGGCAATGGCTTTGAGTCCGCGCGAGATGGCGGAAACTTCCTGCGTTCTGTTTTCATAACGGCGACCCGCGGTGGCGGTCATGAGCTGCAGGTAGTCGACGATGAGCAGGTCAAGTCGGCCCTGGGACTGCATCAGGCGCCGAGCCTTGGCGCGCATTTCGCCGAGGGAGATGGCTGGGGTGTCGTCGATGAAGATGGGCGCGGGGCCGAGCTGATCGAGAGCGCGGGTGACTTTTTCCATGTCTTCGCGCCAGAGTGAGCCAGTGCGCCACTTGTGGGAATCGACGCGGGACCAGGAGCAGAGCAGGCGGCCGAGCAGGGCTTCGCGCGACATTTCCAGGGAAAATACGCCGACAACTTTTTGGCTGAGGATGGAGACGTTTTCAGCGATGTTCATGGCGAAGGCGGTTTTTCCCATGGAGGGCCGGCCCGCGATGATGACGAGATCGGCGGGCTGGAATCCGCTGGTCATTTCATCGAGGCGTTCGTAGTGGGTTTCGAGGCCGGTGATGCGCTGGCCGCGCTGGAGCAGGGCATCGACGGAGCCGAAGCTTTCTCGGATGATTTCCTGGATGCCAGTGAAGCCGCGGCCAATGCGTTGTTCTGATATCTGAAAAAGCGCGGCTTCGGCCGAGTCTAGAATTTCCGAGGCAGGGTCGGCTTGTTCGGTGGCGCGGGCGATCGCAGTATTGGCGGCGTGGATCAAGTTGCGCAGCATCGCCTTGTCGCGGACGATGGTGACGTAGTGCTCGATGCTGGGGCGGTCGGGAATGCCGTCGAGCAGCGCGGAAAGGTAAGCGACATCGCCGATGGATTGCAGTTCACGCTTGCGGTCGAGTTCTTCGGCCAGGGTGACGAGATCGATGGGCCGCGAGGACTCGGCAAGGTCCATCATGCGCGAGTAGATGCGGCGGTGCGCGTCGAGGGAGAAATCATCCGCCTTGAGATGTTCAGCTGCCTCGTTGTAGGCAAAGTTGTCGAGCAGGATAGCGCCTAGGATCGAGCGTTCTGCGTCAATGTTCGCGGGTAGAGTGCTAGCGGGGCTGTAGTTTGCCGTGGCCAAAGCTTGGTTTCCTATCGAGACCTAGTCCGGTTGGTGTTTCCCTGAAGTAGATCGAAGAAAATACGAAAATGCAATCAGCAACTTTGGTGCAAGGGGATTATCGTTTTCCCGCAAAGTGAATTCGGCCCGGGCCAGCCACCCGGGCCGAATAAAGCGTGTTGTGCCCTGCCGGACCCCTCTGCCTTTCGCAGCTATGCTGCGCGGCTTCCGCAGTCAGCTTGAACTCCGTGAGGAGATCTTGCCTTCCGCGGCCGCAGGTTTTGATGCCTGCACACCGGCTGCGGAGGAGTCAGTTCTTTCTTGCGAAAGAACCCTGATCAAGGTGTCTTTTGCATGCGTCACACGAATGTGAGCAAACCCGACGCCTTGGCGCAATCACCCTCGAAGGGATTGCGTATCTCATCCGCCACGCGATGCTTGTCCAAAGGGCTCAGGACAGTTCCACGCTTCGTCTGCAAACACTGTGCCGGAAGCCCGGGCGGGGTACAAGAACGATTCTGGTGGACTCTGTGCGAAAGCTGTGGGTAGTGGAAATATGTTGTGGAAGATTGAGGAAAAGTTGGAGGAAATCTGTTTGTGTGGAGCGGGCGCCCTCGCCCGCTCGGTCTTGCTCTAACTTCCTTAGCTTTCTAGCTCCAACTTTTCGCGGGCGAGGGCACCCACGCCACACAACCCGTTGCTTTAATCGCGTGTGCCGTCCATGAACGCGCGTAGTTTACGCGAGCGCGATGGATGACGCAGCTTGCGCAGCGCCTTGGCTTCGATTTGGCGAATACGCTCGCGAGTGACAGCGAACGACTGGCCAACTTCTTCCAAGGTGTGCTCGGAGCCGTCTTCGAGGC
>JAYTQD010000326.1:0-3832 GCA_043746935.1 Acidobacteriaceae bacterium
GTTTCCAAGTCGCCATATCGGTGGGTCTATAGAGGCAGGAACTACACTGATTTTACAGGAATTGAGCCCGGTCTTGAGTCTGAAACTGATGTATTGACCGCCTACTTTCAATAACTTCGGTAATTTCCCAGACTCAGCCTACTCTGGGATACGGGGGATGGAGCTGGTATGCTTTCCATGAGACAAAAAAGTAAATCTCATTCCCCGCCAAAACGGCAGTAGCGCATCAGCATGGGGAATTAGGCGGAAAAACGGGCTGAGGAGTGTGCAATGTCTTGCACAGTTCCTGGTTCGGGCTCTGAATTTGTAGATACCATCATCAGTTTCCAAAGGAATCATGACTCGTTCGATTAGCGTGTTTGGACTCGGTTACGTCGGCTCGGTGAGTGCGGGATGCTTCGCCAAGCAAGGATTTCCGGTAGTTGGCGTGGACCTGAACCGCGACAAAGTGCAGATGATGGCGTCCGGCCGCAGCCCTATCCTTGAGCCCGGCATGAGCGAGTTGATCGCCGAAGCGCACAAAGCTGGCCTTCTGCACGCCACCATGGATGTTGCGGAAGCCGTCGAGAAGACCGATATCTCCATCCTCTGCGTAGGCACACCGAGCATGAGGAGCGGCAAGCTTGATCTGGGGCACATTGAACCGGTATGCCGCCAGATCGGCGAAGTGCTGGCCAAGAAAAAAGGCTTCCATCTGGTGGTTCTGCGCAGCACTGTGCTTCCGGGAACGGCGGCGACGCTGGTTGTCCCCACTCTGGAAAAGGCCAGCGGAAAGCGCTCGGGAAAAGATTTTGGCGTGTGCTCGAACCCAGAGTTCCTGCGGGAGGGTTCGGCTGTCAAGGATTTCATGGAGCCGGCGATGACAGTCATCGGCGCCGCCGATCCTGCGCACAGCGCATTCTTACGAGAGATTTATGCCTGGGCGCCGGGGCGCATCTTCGAAACCTCCTTCACCTCCGCGGAAATGGTGAAATACGTTTGCAACTCCTGGCACGCCCTCAAGGTCGCATTTGCCAACGAAGTCGGATCGCTGGCTAAGGAATTGCACGTCGATCCCGAGGCAGTCGTAGAAATTTTCTGTACGGATACGAAGCTGAATATTTCGCCCGCCTACCTGAAACCAGGATTTGCTTTTGGCGGGTCGTGCTTACCCAAGGATGTGCGCGCCCTGAGCCATCGCGGACGCGAGATGGATCTCAAGCTACCCCTATTCGAATCGATTCTTCCCAGCAATGACCGGCATCTGGACCGCGCCATCGACATGATCTTGCGGACAGGCAAAAAGAAGATCGGACTCCTGGGCCTCAGCTTCAAAGCGCACACCGATGATCTTCGGGAGAGTCCGCAAGTGATCCTTGCGAAGCGTCTGTTGGGGGAGGGCCGCCAGCTTCTCATTTGGGACGAGAACGTCACCATGGGCCGCCTAATCGGCTCCAATCGTCAATACATTGAAGAAGAGATCCCGCACCTGGGCGAAGTCTTGGGCAATGATCTGGCCAAAGTGGTCGGGGAATCCGAAGTGATTGTGGTGGCAACACGCGTGGACCGCGAAGAGCTCCGCCGTTTACTGCGGCCGGATCAAAAAGTGATCGATCTGGTGAACCTGGACAAGGTTCGCCGCCCAGACGGCGGCCCATCCTACGAAGGAATTTGCTGGTAACAGCAGGCCAATCGTGAAGATACTCTGGGTGAAACCTGGCAAGCTCCTGCCGCTCGACAGCGGCGGGCAGTTGCGAACCTATAATATTCTGCGCTGTCTTGCGGCCGAACACGAGCTTACGTATCTCTCGTACTACGGGGGCTTGCGGGATGAGGCCTACGAACAGGAAATCCTCCAGCATCTTCCGGGTACGGTAACCCTGCACACGGGAGCGCCCGACACAACCGCGATGGAGCGCTACCTTGACTATGTGCGCCGCTTTCCCCGCCTCGCTCCGTATCCGGTCACCAAGTTCACCGATCTCAAGGTACGGAAGCTCGTTACGGATTGGTTCCAGGAGCGACGCTTCGAAGTGGCCGTCTGTGATTTCCTCGCTTCCTCGCTCAATTTCCCCGAGCAACTGACGATCCCAACCGCACTTTTCCAGCACAACGTAGAAACGGTTTTGTGGAAACGCAAGGCGGAGGTCGAGGTGGAATGGCTGGAGCGCTTGATCTCCAAGATCGAGTACCGCAAGATGCGGCGCTTTGAACCGGAGCAAGTCCGACGCTTCCATCATGTGATCGCCGTCTCGGACGTGGATCGTGATGGCATGAGTTCGATGGTGTCGCCGGACCACATCAGCGTCGTGCCCACGGGCGTGGACCTCAAGAAGTTTCAGTACGACCCGAACCTGCGCCCAGCGGGTCTGGACGTTGTGTTTACTGGGTCGATGGACTGGGAACCCAACATTGATGGCGTGGAATTCTTCTGTAAGGAAGTGTGGCCTCAGGTGCTGGCGCAAGTTCCAGCAGCGCGCTTCCTGATCGTAGGACGCCGCCCCAACCAGCGCGTGCAAAACTTGGCCAGTGACAGCGTGGAAGTAACCGGGACGGTGCCTTCCGTGGTGGACTACTTACGCCGGGCCTCGGTTTTTGTGGTGCCGCTGCGCATCGGCGGGGGCACTCGCATCAAGATCTATGAGGGTATGGCGGTAGGAAAAGCCACGGTATCCACCAGAACTGGCGCCGAAGGGTTGGACGTGACGCATGGCCAGGATATCGTCCTGGCGGACGATCCCACTAGCTTTGCCAACGCCATCGTGCGGCTCTTAAAGGACGAAACTGAGCGGCGACGCTATGAAGCCGCTGCGGCTGCGACCGCTCGAAAGTACGATTGGCCGGTGATTACGCGGCAGTTCGTGGAAGTTTTGCAAACGACGATACAATCGGCGGCCGTGCCCTCTTCCAGCACCAACATCTAAGGTCTTGTTCCTATCAAAAATTAACCGGTAGAAACTTTGGTCGGCACCAATTTCCTCGAAATCCTGTCGGCTATCTCGACGCCGGTATTTCCGGGCTAAAAACCACCAATCCCCGAAATAGCCCGTCCCACAAGGCATTCAGGCGGCACAGACCCGGCTCCCGCCCATGTGGACGGGAGGTACACCCCGGTAACTGGGTCGGGACGCGATAGTACATGTCCTAACGAAACCACTTCGCGTGTCCTACTGAGACCTACCCGATTGTGCTACGCACACTTACAGTCTTGTTCAAGGACTCGACCCGTGAGTTTCCCCAAAATTCAGTATGCAAGGGGCGTGTATGCCAACAGGTTTTTTAGCCGAAAAATGTTCCAGCCAGTTCGGCGCTCAGGGTTCGCGGCGTTTGGTCCTAGGGGTTGCGTTGGTTGCTCTGGCCGTGTCCCAAGCAGGTATGGCTACGATGCTCGGACGCAGCACCCAACAGTTGTCGTCGGACAACGGCACAAACCCAACCTTAGTTGCGGCAATGGCAGCGGCGAATCGCAACCCGATTACGGTGACGGCGCATTTGGGAAAGGCAACGCAGGGCACGACGTTTCGTGGCCAGATTAGCGCAAGGGGCGGGATTACCCCCTACCATTTTTCGGTTCGGTCCGGAGTCCTGCCCACGGGACTTAGTTTGAACAAGACCACAGGCACCCTCGCGGGAACTCCGCTAAGAGCTGGGACCAGTGACTTCATGGTTCGCGTATCCGGTCACTATTGGCAACATTTCACAGATTTGGGACTGCGCTTAACCGTAGATCCGAAGTCAGGCGTCACAATCACGGTCACGCCTGTGAGCGTCACAGTCGCTTCAGGCGCCAGACAGCAGCTTACGGCGGCGGTTCATGGCTCGGAAAATACGCAAGTGATGTGGAGCGCCAGCG
>JAYTQD010000327.1:0-1387 GCA_043746935.1 Acidobacteriaceae bacterium
AACTTCCTGGCCGGAACGGCGATTCACCAGTAATTCTCAGCTAGTACCGTGACCGCATGATGTTTACAACCTTAATCGGGCAAGACCCACGTAGGGGCAGGCACCCTCGCCTGCCCACGTAACAAGAATCATGCGGTCACGGTACTAGTGCGTTCAATACATCGGAGAGCCGTAAAGGCTCTCCGGCTTCTTGCTCCACCGCAAACTTTTGCACACTCCCCACGTTCCAATCCACCAAAATCATCCTCTCGTCAAAATCTTGTCAAGCCCCCAAACTCCCCACTTTCCCCATAACTCCAACATTCCAAACATGAAATAAAAGCTCACAAGCTGACAAATACACCGTTCCAATCTGCTATAATTAACTTATAGAGTCAAATTTTGCAAAGGCGCAGCCCCCCTAGGGTCTGCGCCTTCGCTTTTAGAGAGGAACATGCATAAAAATGCCAACTCCCAAGCTCCGCCAGCGGCCCCAACCAGGCCACCCTAAGCCCGCGCGCCCAAACACCCCTCCCACCAAACTCCACACCAAGCGCTGCGGCGACCTCGCCGAAATCTCTTTCCTCTACCGCGCCGCCCACGAAGGCCTCGACGTTGCCAAGCCCTACGGCGACAACAACCGCTACGATTTCATCGTCGACAACGGCCACAAGCGCTCGCTCGTCCAGGTCAAATCCACCGGCAAGGAAATCTCCAAACACCGCTACCACGTCAACGCCGGCCGCCGCCTCAACCTCGGCGCCGTTCCTTATACCAAATCCGAAATTGACTTCCTCGCCGTCTACCTCCACCCCGAAAAAACCTGGTATATCCTCCCCTTCAAAGCCTTCCGCGGCCAAGTCACCCTTGCCCTACTCTCCAAACACCACCCCGGCCACAACTCCTACTCCCGCTACCTCGAAGCCTGGCACCTCCTCAAACGCTAACCAAGGAGCGCCGCAGCCAAGCCGGGAAGGTGCCGGGTGCCCCGTCCTTCTTTCGCGCTCTTTGCGAAAGAGGGCGGGGATTGACTCCCTAGCCCCCCTGAATCTTCAGGTAACAAAAAAGGGCTGCGCGACTGCGCAGCCCTTGTATTTCATAAACAGAACTAACTAGAACCGCCCCCGGCCTCCACCACTACCACCACCGGGACCGCGTCCACCACCACTACCACCACCCGGTCCACGCCGTCCACCAGGACCACTGCGTCCACCCCGTCGCGGCGGACGTCCGCCACGATCTCCACCACCCGGAGGACGGTCGCTGCGTGCAGGACGAGGCGCGCCATCACTCACCGGAGCACCTTCCACGCGGTTGAAGTTCGGCTCATCGCTTTCTTCAAAATCCGCGCCGCCTTCAATCACTGTCGATCCGCTGACCGGCGCCGAACGCTGGGGCCGCGCCGGAC
>JAYTQD010000328.1:0-1386 GCA_043746935.1 Acidobacteriaceae bacterium
GAAGACCGGTGCAAACTCACGCATTTTTGCAAGGTCCTCGGGTATGACCTCGCGGAACTTCGGAATGAGCCGGGCGAGCAGAACCAGATTGCGCTGCACCAATTGGAAACTGCCATAGTTTGTATCTAGCACTCCCCGGTAGACGGCACCCTTGGCGAACGTGTAGCCAGTGCCCTTGACAAGAACCGAGCGAGCCGCCTCCAAGGCGGACTGTCGTTGAGCTGGCGACAGCGACTCCCACATGGAGTCCAGGAACTTGAGGAACTGCTCGTTGGCATTGGCAACGCGGGACTGCCGCAAGAAGTAGCCCATCGCTTCCTGCCACCATGCCAGCGCTTCGATGGGATCGCTGCCCCAGATGGACTTCAGAATCGGCGCGATTCCCAAGAAAGGATAGGCGCCGTCCGCAGCGATTGCACGAGCCCGCTCGCGAATCGCGCGCATTCGCGCCACTGTTGGTTTCGGGCCCCCGTAGGCGGTGAAAAGCGAAATCCCGAGGTACGCCCGCAAGTCCTCCGGAACGACGTCCTCAATCGCGACCGGAGCGTCCATCAATGCTTGGCGGTCAAAGGCGAGAACAGGGTCGTGACTGCTCAGCAGCGCGAGCGCGTTTTTTTGAAAGGCCCCCCTGTTCCAGCTAGGCGGAAGGTCGAAGGTAGCCGTGAACAACTCATTGGCCCACGCCTTCGACAAGGCCGGATCGATTGGTTCGGCAGCGTCGGCGAGCGAAAACAAAGCGCCACAGCGGGTCTGCGGAGTCAAGCCAGCAGTAAGCGCGTAGCTTTCCTTCAGAAGCATAACTGGATCGGGTGTGCTAGCGGGACTCACCGGTTGCGCCGCACACCACACCGAGGTCAGCAGAGCGAGCCCAAGCGCTATTGACGGAACCCTTTGCATTTTATTTCACGCCGGCAATTTCGCCGCCAGACTGCGTTACACGGCTAAGAACGCTTAACAACGCGCGGGTACGGGAACTACCTCCCGCTGCCGATGCAACCAAGTCCGGCAGCGAAACTAGGTCCAGATCAAGCCTCTTTGTCACCGCCCCTCTCAAAAGTACCAAATGCGTAGTCGTGCTGGCCCCTTTTGCCCAACCAGAACTAGGACATGACGCGCCCGGTCTCGAGCCGTTAATTGAGTCAATCCGGTCCCCGGCGGCAACACCAGCGCGGGCCGCAGGAGATTCCGGAAAGACGTATGCGACTTGCAGGGCGCCGTTTCGTTCCTCAACTAGCACTCCCGGAGTAAGGCTTGCGTGAACGTTTGCGACAATAAAGCAATCCCTTAACGTATTTGATTAGCGGGGGGGGCGGGCGGTTCCAGTGGCCTGCAAAGAAGGGCTTGCGTCCAAAACAGAATCGGTACAGAATGTTGTATGGCTGATCT
>JAYTQD010000329.1:0-1385 GCA_043746935.1 Acidobacteriaceae bacterium
GCCGAGGCGTCCTGCTTCGCGCTGGTCAGAGGCTCGATCCTGCCCGGGACGAAAGGAAAGTAGCGATCCATGAACTTGCGGAATACCAACCCGCGCAGATCCGCGTCTTTGCCTGCGCTATTTTGCGAAATAAACAAGCCCGTGTTGGCATCGAGAATCAGCGAAAGGTTGCTGTGGAACCATGCCGTGTCGCCGCCATGGCCGATGATGCGATGCCCGTTGCGCGACTCCTCGTAGAAGCCCAGCGCCATGGCATGCATCGCCGGATATGGGCTCGCCTGCCGCGTATGCATCTGCTCGACAGACTCTGGTTTTAGAATGCGAACATCGCCCAGTTGGCCGTTGTTCAAGTGCGCCATCATGAACCGTGTCATGTCGGCGGCGGTGGTTGAAACGCTGCCGGCGGGATAGGCTTTCACGAACTCGAATCCCTTGGCTGGCTGCGACGCCACACTGTAGCCCGATGACATCAGACCCCTCAATGCATCCGGAAGCGGCTGCGCAAACGTCGTCCTTTCCATGCCCAGCGGCTTCATAATATGTTTGGTGGCGTAGTCCACGAAAGGCTCGCCGGACATGCGTTCGACAATATAGCCAGCGAGTGAAGTTGCGTAGTTCGAGTAAGCAGGCACTTTACCAGGCTGGAAAATTTGCTGGGGCAAATGGCCGACCAGATAGGCCTTCAGCGTCCCCATCTCTTTTTCGGATGGCACGAACAACTCGCGCAATGCCTCTTCAAAGCCGGACGTATGCGTCATGATGTGGCGCAATGTAATGCCCGCGGGGACCTTGAAGTCCAAGTAGTCGTTGACGTCGTGGTCCAGGTCGAGCTTGCCCTGCTCGACGAGTTGCATGACGCTGGTCCAAACGAATAGCTTCGAAATCGAACCGGGCCGGAACAGCGTGGAGTCGGGGCTGACACGCCTCTTCGAGGAGACGTTGGCATAACCGTACCCTTTTTGAAGGACGACTCGACCATCCTTCACTACGGCTACGACGGCTCCCGCAATGTCGCCGCGTTCGATCGTCGGCGGGATGAGTCCATCGAAGAATGCCTCGACGTCGGTCGTCGTCAGTTTCTCAGTTTGGGCGAAAAGCGGAAGAGCGAGGAGGCAGACCAGAAGCCGCATTGAGGTAACGGTAACAGAAAATGGGCCCACCTGGTTGATTCAGGCTGGAGCGGTTCTGCGTTCGGAGATACGTCCGGTGGGCGGCTTTTGATGTGCGTGAATCCCTCTTGAACCTCATGCCGAAATGCGGCAAACTCTCGCATCACCGATTCCTAGTCTAGTATAGCGTTTCACCAAAACATATCCTAGCGAAAGTGTTTCCTGCTAAGCTGAGTCATGGCAGGCGAATCGAGACGCTCAAAGCTCACACTGACA
>JAYTQD010000330.1:0-10183 GCA_043746935.1 Acidobacteriaceae bacterium
TTTGCCATGTTTCTGGCGTTCCTGCGGCCGGAGCGCCCGTGGCGCTGGGCGGTGCTGGTTTCGGCGATGATTCCCATTGGGGAAGTGCTGGCGTTCAAGCTGACGGGGCAAAGGCTGAACCGGGCGGGGATATCGGAGGCGATTCTGGCGGTATTGCCGGCGAATGCTGGAGCGTATGGGGGGTCGGCATTGCGCACCGTGATTCGGGAGTTGTGGAAGTAGGGGTGTGTGGCGCGGACACTCTTGTCCGCGAGGTCGTGCTTCAAGATTTTGCTTCAAGCCTCAAGACCAGGCGGACAAGTGTGTCCGCCCCACAGGACCCTAATCCAGAAGGTTACTGTAATCCACAGGCGGTTGCGGGTATGCTTTTGGCATGGGAGCCTCCGTCACCGTGCTGGCTAGCGGCAGCCGCGGCAATAGTGCTTTGATTGGCAGCGCGACGACGCGCGTGCTGGTGGATGCTGGGCTCTCCTGCAAGGAGATCACGCGCCGCCTGCGTGTTTCTGGAGAAGATCCCAGTTTGCTGGACGCTATCTTGATTACGCACGAGCACAGCGACCACGTGGCTGGCCTGCGCGTGCTGGCGAATAAATATCAGATTCCCGTCTTCATGACCGGGGCCACGCACCAGGCTTGGAAGCGCGAGGCGAAGGATTCCAAGGGTGGACCGTGCAGCCTGGACCGGTTGGAAGTCTTCCAGGCGGGGCATAGTTTTGCAGTCGGCGATATTTCCATTACGCCGTTTACCATTCCGCACGATGCCGTCGACCCGGTTGGCTTCACCTTGCGCGTTGAGGGTGTGAAAGTGTCGTTTGCCACCGATCTTGGCTACATTCCCGCCAGCGTGAAGCACCATCTGCGCGGGTCGGATGTTCTGTTAATAGAATCGAATCACGATCTCGAAATGCTGCGCAACGGCCCCTATCCCTGGGTGGTGAAGCAGCGGGTCATGAGCCGCGTGGGGCATCTGTCGAACGGGGCACTCGCGGAATTTTTCACCGCGGACTATGATGGTTGTGCGGCCTATGTGATTCTGGCGCACCTCTCGGAGCAGAACAATCATCCGGAACTGGCGCACCGGGAGGCGGAGCGGGCGTTACAAAGTCATGCCAGCCTGCTCCAGAATCGCGTGATGCTGGCAACTCAGCCGGAACCGCTCGCTCCCATCCGGCTGTAAGGGCGGTATGAGTTCGCAGTGTACAGATAAATTTGTTGGCAGCATTTTGGCTAGTTGGCGTTACGATATTTCGGGGATTGCTCCCGAAATGCGTGGCGACTACGAGAGCCATTTCGAAACCTGCCCGCACTGCCAAAGCCGCCGCAGGCTGCACCGCATTGTGGATTTTTCTTTGCTGGGCTTGACGCTGATTTCCGGGTTTTTATTTTTGCTGGCGTTCGGAGTGATTTACCACTTTGCGCCGCGGCACGCGTTGTTGCTGGAACTGACGGCGCTTTTCGGATTTGGGCTTTCGGCCCTGGTCTGGCTGGTGTTGATGCTGGCTACACCGGCTCCGGTGGTGATGCTGGGTGCGGCGATGCACGGGGCGCGGTTGGTGCATGACCGGCTGCCTCCCCATTTGCGCGACCGCATTCCGGAAGAAGTGAAGTCGCGGCTGGCCAGCGACTAGCTTCTTAGAACCATTCACCACGGAGACACAGAGAAAAGCCCCCCGCCCTGTCGCAGAAAACGCGACAAGGACAGGGCACCCGCTACTTCATACATTGGAACGTACTTTTCTCTGTGGCTCTGTGACTCCGTGGTAGCCTTAGCTAAATATGGCAGGTCGCCAAACCACGTTTTTCCAGATACTGCTGGTGATAATCCTCAGCTTCATAAAAAGTCTCCGCCGGTACAATCTGCGTCGCAATCTTGGCTGCAAAGCGTTTTGATTTTTCCAGCTCTTCTTTCGAAGCGCGCGCTTCGGTTTCCTG
Source organism: Acidobacteriaceae bacterium (assembly GCA_043746935.1). Lineage (GTDB taxonomy): Bacteria > Acidobacteriota > Terriglobia > Terriglobales > Acidobacteriaceae > JANXUC01. The sequence goes on from JAYTQD010000330.1 coordinate 1,933, forward strand.
TTCCGGGGAGTGGAAGAATATCGCGGTACGATACTGTGCGCCCACGTCCGGGCCTTGCCGGTTCACCTGCGTCGGGTTATGGTTTTCCCAGAAGACCTTGAGCAAGCTGGCGTAGGGAGTCTTGGCCGGGTCGTAGTCCACTTCCACGGCCTCGGCATGGCCCGTGGTGTCGGTGCAAACGTCCTTGTAGGTCGGATTCGCGGTCTTGCCGCCAATGTAGCCCACCCGCGTCCCAATCACGCCTGGGATGCGCCGAAATGCCGCCTCCACTCCCCAAAAGCATCCTGCTGCAAATATTGCTTTTGCCATCCGTCTTCTCCTTCGGAAATCTTAATTGTTCTCTAGCTTAAATTAGTTCGCCTCAAATATAGATAACCTGGATCGCGAAAAGTGACAATATCTCCTATGCGAGAACCCCTGAAGTTCGACCTTTTGTTTTTCCCAGTTTCAGACTAGGATTTTCTACCTCAGGACTCGCAAGGCCGAACGGAGAAATCACGAGGAGAGATATGGAAGTTTTAGGAGTGAACCTGGTTGTCGTACTGTTGGCGGCGGTGGCCACAATGATCGTCGGCTTCCTGTGGTATTCCCCGCTGCTGTTTGCTAAACCTTGGATGCTGGCCATGGGCTACGACCCGAGCGACAAGGCTGGGCTGGACGCAATGCGCAAAGGGGCGGGGAAGCTGTATGGCATCTCGTTCCTGGCCAGCTTGGTTTCGGCTTTTGTCTTGGGGAAAGTCGTGGTCGTGACGACCGTGACCACCATCCCGTATGGGATGAAAGTCGGGTTCGCCATGTGGCTGGGATTTGTCGTTACGGTGCAGTTGACGGACATGCTGTTCGCGCGCAAGCCGATTAAGCTTTTTCTGATCAACACCGGGTACCAGCTGGTCTGCTATGTGATGATGGGAGCGATTTTAGCGGTCGGCAGTCGCTACTGAGCGTTTCTTCGCGCTTTCCTAAGCTATGTCCGTCCGCAACCCGCCGGTCAGTTCAGCTAAACGCGGAATTTTGCGGTCATTGCACCAGCGCGTGAGCTCGTCCACCACGGTTTCAGTACCACACGGATCCCAATAGCTGGACGTGCCGATCTGCACCGCGGTTGCGCCCGCGAGCATGAACTCGACCACATCTTCACCCGTGCTGACGCCGCCCATGCCAATGACGGGAATCTTGACGGCCTTGGAAGCCTCGTACACCATGCGCAGCGCAATAGGCTTAATGGCCGGACCGGAAAGTCCCGCTGTGATGTTGGCAATGCGTGGCCGCCGCGTCTCCGCGTCAATCGCCATGGCTAAAAACGTGTTGACCAGAGAAATCGCGTCAGCGCCCGCTTCCTCGGCGACACGCGCCATCAAGGGAATACTGGTCACGTTGGGAGAGAGCTTGACGATGAGCGGGCGTTCCGCCGAGCGCTTGGCTTTCCGCACGACTTCCTCCAGTAAATGGGGATCGCTGCCAAACTGGATTCCGCCGTGTGCCGTGTTGGGGCAGGAGACATTCAGCTCATACGCCGCAATGCCTTCGCCTTCGTTCAGAATTTGGATCGTACGTTCGTAGTCGTCGCGTGTGTAGCCAAAGACATTGGCGAAGACGACGATGTTCTTTTTTTCCCGCAGCTTGGGGAGTTTCTCGTCAATAAACGCCCGCGCCCCGACATTTTGCAGGCCGATGGCATTCAGCATTCCGGCTGCTGTTTCAAACAATCGCGGCGGCGGATTTCCCGTGATGGGCTCGCGCGAAAGCCCTTTGACCACGAAGCCACCGAGCTTGTCGATCTGGACTACGTCTTCGAATTCAAGCCCATAGCCAAACGTGCCGCTGGCCGCAATCAGCGGGTTCTTCAGCTCAATGCCGCAAAAGCGGACGCTGAGGTCGGTGCCGGACTTTGACGTGGACTTGGGCATGGGTTTGGATGCGGGTGCGCTCATGGGCGGTCTCCTGTGGGTTGCAGCGCTTCCGTGAGCACGCGGCCGATGGCGCTGGAGGGAGCGTTGATTCCAAGAATAGAAGACAGCGTGGGCGCCAGATCCACCGGCTCGGCATGCGCGCGGTACACGCCGGGACGGAAGGCCGCGCCAAAGAACGCCAGCGGCACATGGGTGTCATAGGTGTAGGGAGACGTGTGGTCGGCGCCGCCGCGCGTACCGTCGACGGTGTAAGGCGCGGGAACCCCAAACACATACCAGGTCTTCGCGGGAGCGTAGCTGTGCAGGTAACGGCGGCCGGTTTCGTTGGGCGGAACCTCGCCTTTGGCCAATTGCGCCCGCGTGTAGAAGCCGCGAAAGCCGTGTTCCAAAGTGAGATTCATCATGGCGCTACCCACGGCTTCTTCCGCTTCTGTCTCGTTCATGCCGAGACGCTGAAACGCCGGTTGGCCGAGCCAGGCGATGGGATAGTCCAGGGCCACCACAAATTGATGCCGGCCCTTGCTGGTCCCCGCCGCCGCGATTCGTTTCGCGAGAGTGGTTTCCAGAGCGGCATTCAGCTCGTCGCGCAGGCAACCCGTCTTGTCTTGGTCGCTTTCGTTGCAATCGGTGCGGTAGCCGGCCGCCGGCAGCCCTTGCTTTTTGGCCAGCTCCGGAGCCGGCGCCATGCCGTGATCCGCGCTCAGCACAAGCACGGTTTGCGCCAGGCCGATGCGGCTGCCAAGGTCGGCAAAGAAGCCGCTTAGCTGCCGGTCGAGTTCCAGAGCCATGTGTTTCATGGATGGATCATCGGGGCCTACTTTGTGGCCCAGGATATCATTCGCCGAGAGGCTTACGATCAGCAAATCCGTGGCGCCCTCCGGCTTCTGTCCAAGCTGCTCGTTCTGAAGGAGCTGCTCCGCGAAGTCGAGTTCGTATTGGTTCGCGGCCGTTGTAAACCCGGTCGCGTCGTAGAAGCTTTTCTTGTCGAAGTCTTCTGGCTTGAAGATGGCTTGCTTCGTGGCCGGCGGCAGGGCCAGGAATTCGGCCTTGGCCTGTTCGCGAAGTTTGGCCGCGCATGGCCCTCCGCAGCCGCGGTCATTGAAGGCCTGAATCCACGCCGGAGCTTTCGAGCTGTCCGCATAATAGTAGGTCGAGGTGGTCCAGGCGCCGGTTGCGCTATCCGGCCAAAACGCGCCGTTGGCCGAAAATCCGCCGGAGAATACGGCCGCCCTCTCCTTGAGGCTGACCGCGTACACGCGCGAGCGTCCCTGCGTCGCTTGCTTCAGTTCATCGCCGAACGTATCCGCCTGCAAATTGTGCGGCGAAGCGCTGCCCGGTGTGCAGACGCTCTCTTCGGGTCGCTTCGACGTTGCGGAGAGCCAGACGAGTTTCTGGTCTTTGTCCCAAACAAACGGCACTTTGCCGCAACTGTCACCCTTGGCATCTTTTACGAGCGCCCGCTCGGGATCCCAGTAGTCGTTGGCGAGAATGCCGTGCCCATCGGCGTAAGCGCCGGTCTGTAGCGTAGCGTGGCCGGGAGCCGTGCGCGTGCTGGCATAGTCGTAATTGCAATTGGTGAAGACGGCGCCGTGCTCAAGAAAGAGATTGAAACCACCCGGCACGAAGTCGGCACGGTACCGGTCGAGATAGTCCCCGCGAAACTGGTCGATGACGATGATGACGACAAGCTTAGGATGCCCAGCGTAGGCGGAGCCGGGAGTGACGGCAGCCATTGGGCTCGCCGTTAGGCACAGGGTTAAGAGGAGGCTGAATGAGTAAATAAAAAGGGATCGCATCGCGCCGCTAGTATACAAGGCGGCGCGGTGTGCAAATGAATTAGGGAAGCTCTGATTAAGTTTAATTTGTCATCCCGACCGAAGTGGAGGGACCTGCTTTTGACTGGAGGAAGACTTAATCAGAGTTTCCTTAGGTCGGACGCCGAGGAGGTCTTACTTGGGCGCTCCGTAGAAAAATGTGGTTTGGGCCAACATCTTGGCTCCCGAGCTGCCGGTCACCTTGAGCGTATGCACGGGAGTCGGCGCGTCGGTCGGAGTAAACGTCACGATGTATTGGCCAGCGAGCAAATTCGCAATGGAAGTCACCGCGTCCGGATAGTTCTTTTTCACGCTCCAGAATGCAGCGCCACCCGTTTCGGCGGCAATACGCTGCACATTGGTTTTTCCACCTTCGTAAGCACGTAGCTTCGCTTTTTCCAAGGCGGTGTCATAGGCTGCCCCACCCGACCCTCCACTCATGTGAAGCGGTATGTAGGTCTTCCCGAGGTTGTTGTCGGTAATGCCGTTGAACTTCGGATCCTCCAAGCCAATGACAAAGGTTGCGATGTGCAACTCCTGCGCCACGCCAATCACTTGCGTCAGCTTGTCCTCGACCACCGTGTTGACTTGCTGACCAAATCCCTGGCTGTGTGGCCACGCCTCGCGAAAAATTACAATGACACGCCGTGCCGGGCGCGGGTCTGAGTTCATCATGGAATAGACAGCGTCAAAAACGCTGGGTCCGCCCGTGGCATAGGTTTGTGTTGTGCTTCTTCCTCCAATTAATTCAGTTTCCGACGTGTCCAGATCGAAGGTGAAAGCATCGGCCAGACCTGCGTTCCGGTCTAACCCCTCAATGATCTTCACCAGATGCTCGGGATCCTTGTTCCATTCCAGCCGGTCCGAGGGCCAGGACTTCTTGCCACGCGCTGTGACCACAAAAGCCTCATCAATCTTCGGACGTACCACTCTCTGCACGAGATCGATCGCCGCCGCTTGCTGTTGCGAGAATGATCCCGGCGCGGCCAGCAAAACTACTGCTAGGTGCAGGGGAATGTCTGCGCCCTTGAACACCTGGATCGGCTGCACCGCGTGCATGGTATCGAGAATCGAAAACTGTTCCTTGGTAAGCCCCGTTACCGGATTCCCGCTGGCGTCCGTCGCGGAGACCAATACGGGGACAAAATGCGCTCGTGGAGCTGGGGAGGGTGAGCCAGTCGACGCCGAAGCTGCTGCTGGAGCGGCGGTGGTTGGGGACGGCGCCGAGTTTGCCGCATCCTTGGATGCGCCTTGGGGCGGGTCGGCTTGGCCCAAAGAGGCGCTAGTGAAGATACCAACAGACAAAAACACCAATAGAACAGAGACGCGTTTCATGAGCCCTCCAAGCGACTAAATTCTATCTCATGAACACCGCCGGAGCAATCGGTGGAGACCCCAAGCCTTCTCTGTGTCCCCGTGTGAATGTAGCCCTACTTGATCCCCTCCAAAATCGACCCCACAATCCCGCCCACCACCCCACCCTGGGCCGTATTCCTCTCTGGCGACGGCATGTATTCCATCAACTGGTGCGCCAGTTTCGAGATCGGCAGCGTTTGCAGCCAAACTTTCCCTGGTCCCGTCAGCGAGGCCAGAAAAATTCCGTCCCCGCCGAAGATCATATTCTTAATCCCAGGGATTGTTGTTATTTGGAACGACACGCTCGACTGAAACGCCCCCACATGCCCCGGATGCACGCGCAAAGTCTCTCCCGGACGTAGTTCTTTCAGAATCACTTCGCCCGAAAGTTCCAACCAAGCCGTCCCTTGTCCGCTGACCTTTTGCAAGAGAAATCCATCGCCACCAAAAACACCCGCGCCCAGCGACTGCTGAAAGCCCACGCCCAACTGCACCTGCGGTGTCGCGCACAGAAAGCCATGCCGATGGATCATATATTCATGTCCCGGAGCCAGTTCCACCGGTAGAATATGTCCGGGAACTTTTGTGGCAAAGGCGATCTCCCCAGCTCCGCCTGAAGCTCGATACTCCGTCATAAACAAAGTTCCGCCGCCGGCCACTCTCTTCAAGGCTCCAAAAATCCCGCCACCGCCTCCCAGTTGCGTATGCGTCGTCAACTGGATCGCGCTCGACATCCAGGAAAGTTCTCCGGCTTCGGAAATAATGCACTCGTTTGGCTCCAGCGTGAACTCCAGAACCGGCATGGTCGTGCCTGTAATGCGGCTTTGCATGGCGAACTCCTCCAGGAATTGATCTAAGAGCGTCTGGAAAGGGCAAGTATACAAGGCCACACAGCGCGCTGGCTCGCGCAGGACCACTCGCAATCCACGACCCCGCCAGAGCCTCTAGCTAAGGCATTCAAGGCTTTGAAGGAACCCAGCTTCAGCCGTGCTGTTCGGGTGCTGTTGTTTTAGACCAGGAACGATCTCCACCAGCAGAACGTCACCGGAAGCCTCGGTGGCAAAGGCGATGCCGCAGCATGCCCGCAAGCTTAGGTCGCCGCTGCCATTTTGCGTGCTTGAGGTGAGACGCGGGGATTCTGTGGGATCTCGCCCCATGCTGAATTACGTGGGGAGTCCCCCCCGAGAGTGAAACGGCCTACCAGGCTTTGCAAGTCCGAGGCCAGGCCGAACAGTTGTTGGCACGCGTCCGCCGACTGCTTTACGCCGTGGGTGGCTTCGTCTACTAGTTTGTTGATCTCATTCATGTTGATGTTGATTTGTTCCGCCGCCGAAAACTGCTGCGTCGCGGCCGTGGCGATGTGACTCACCACTTCGCCAACCTGCTGCGCCTGGTTGATGATGTTTTCCAATGACTGGCCCGCCTGTCCGGCTACTTTCATGCCTTCTTCGACGCGCTTGGTGCCAGACGTCATCTTTTCGACAGCCGCCTTGGTCCCTGCCTGGACAAGCCCGATCATCTCTTCGATTTCTTTTGTTGCTTTCGTAGTACGCTCGGCCAGATTACGGACCTCATCCGCCACGACTGCGAAGCCGCGGCCTTGTTCACCGGCTCGCGCTGCCTCAATGGCTGCGTTCAGGGCTAGAAGATTCGTCTGATCCGCAATATCGTCGATCACGCTGATGATCTTGCCAATTTGGTTGGACCAATTGCCCAGCAGTTCCATCTTCTGCGCGGTTTCGCGAACGGACTCGGCGATCACTTGCATGCGGGCAATCGTATCCTTCACGATGACGCCGCCATCTTGCGCCACCGTGGCGGCTTGGCGCGATGACTGCGCCGCATGAGTGGAATTCACCGAGATCTCGTGGATGGTGGCCGACATTTCCTGCATCGCGACCGCCACCTGGCTGATCTGACCTCTCTGGCTCTCTGCGCCGCTGGCTGCCTGATCGGCGCGTGCGGATATCGCTTGGCTCGCTCCAGCCGCCCTCTCAGCTGCAATCGCCAGCGACCGAATCACCTCCCGCAGGTTATCTTTCATCGCATTGAGTGCTGCCGATGCCTGCCCGATTTCGTCCTGCGATACTACGGTCCCGTCGGGCGTAAGGTCGTTGGCGGCTACCCGTTCAATCTTGGCGAGAAGGTTGGTTACGCCCAGATGGATGGAGCGCGTGATCAGGAATCCAAACCCCAACACCACAGCCGTTAGCATCACCCCCAGGCTCATCAGCAGAAGTGTGCGCTGCGCAATCAGCCGCTCCACCTGATCTCTGGCCGCCTTGCCTTCGTGATGGTCCGCGGCGATCATTTCCGCTACGGCCGTTTGACTGGCCTCGTAGCGCGCCAGCAGGTTCGGCAGCAGCTCCTGCACTCTTGCATGCTCCCCCCGCAACATCGCCGGAACAAATTGCTGATCGATAAAGTCGTCGTATTCCGCAGCCAGTTGACGTGTCTTCCCCTTTACCAGATCCTGAACTCTTCCCTCCGGCAATGCTGCCAGTACCTGCTGTTCAGCGTCGCGGTAAGCTCTTTCCCTATCCTGAATCTTGGCCACAGACTTTTGCAGTGACTCGGGATTCTTCGCCAGCAGCATCTCGCAGACGGCTACGTGCACCTGCACCACATTCAGGTCCGGCAGCACAGCGTACGCATCGACATCGTCGTAGATCCGCACCTGCATGTGCATACTGCTACTCATCCGGCGCAATAAGTCGGACGACACACCAAAAGCTAAGAATCCTAACGTGGCAATTCCCACAAGCAGGAAGAGTTTGGTTTTGATTCGCATCCTTAAGGGTGTCCCCAACACCCACGTATCCTCATGGCCTGCACTTACGGTGTCTATCGGCGCAAGCAAAGAATGTCTTGAGTTTTGCCCTGGTCCAGTCTACGTTCTTGATGTCGCTTGGCGTGCAGAGCGGCGTTCAGCCACGCGGGATTTTCCCAGGGAGCCTTCCATGCCATCTCGCAGACCGTTTGCGCGTTCTTTGCCCATCGTGATCTTGCTTGGACTGACCGCCCTGGCCGCTTACCCCGAAGACGATCACAAGCGCCTACCCAAGCGCATCGTCGCCGACTACACCTCGGGCGCCAAATTCCTCAATCCGCCCTACGATGTCGCGCAGATTCCGTTCCACAAGCTCACGCACATCATCCATGCCAGCATCC
>JAYTQD010000331.1:0-3826 GCA_043746935.1 Acidobacteriaceae bacterium
TAACCGGTGAAAGTGAAGCTGAAGATCATTCTTCGATTACAAAGGGAGACGCCGCGATTCTACGTTTTGCGGCGGCTGCGGAAATTCTAGAAACGGATCTTTGGCAGCAATACGCCGAACTGTGCGGAAAACAGAACGCGGAACTCCCCGGGCTTACCGGCGGCAGCCCGCTCTTTACGATTGCCCTGCAGCAGCTCGATGGCGACATGGATCAGTACGTTAGCGATAACACTGAAGACGAACTGACGCACGAGCAGTTCATCAACGCGTACCTGGTTTCCAAGGGCGCAGCCCCGGTGAATCTGGATGCCTTCCGCACCTTGCCGAGCAGCAAGGCCACCGGGGCACAGCAGATTGGACGGCTCACAAACCTCATGCAGCTGAGCGTGGACACATCCTGGTGGACGCGGTACCGCAGTCGTACCAAGAACCCGGATTTGCATGGAACATTCGCACAGGCGATTCCAACTTTGGCGGTTGGACAGCATACGGCCATCCCGAGGACGGATGCCGATGTGCAGGCGGATTCCACCCGTCCGAGCGGTGTCTCTGACTTTACACAGGCCATTGCCAATACCGCTGGGTTTCACTTTGTATTGATCGAACAGGGCGGCACCAGCCTTTACCCATCGATGGCTCAGAGGGCAAGCAGCGCGGAGGTTTTGCGCATCTTGTTGAGCATTGGTGGAGTCGAGATTTGCCATTTCCAGACGTGGCACGACAAGGCTGGCAATGCGATTCACTTGGACAACATCGTGGACCCTGTTACTGGTGTGTCCGTAACTTTTCCGGATCTCAATGCCTCGCCATTTGGTGGGGAAGATTTCCAGACCAACCTCATCATGCCGGAGCCGACTGTGTTTCTCAGTCGGAAGCTGCCCCCTTGTTCCATTATCCGTCCGACCGCTACACGAGGTGTAGCCATGGGGGCTGCCGCGGGACTGGCTGCGAGTGGGCTGTTTATCGGGCAGTCGCCAGCGTTCTTTGATTTCGTGACGCAGCTGGCGAAAGAGGCAGATGCGGCTCGGCGGGAATTCTAAGCTTGCGTTGCCTGTGTGGGGCGGGCGCCCTCGCCCGCCAGGTCTTGATTTGGTGAGCCTTGTTTTCTGAGCCTCGGGCGCTGTGCCGGAAGCACTGTGGCAGCGCCCGATTTTTTCTGTGCATTGACTTAAGGAGATCTAATGTTTGAAGGATTGTTTCAGCCCATGCATTTGCTGGTTATTGCCGGAATTGCTTTGCTTGTATTTGGCCCCAAAAAACTTCCTGAGCTCGGCAAGGGAATTGGGGAGGGCATTCGAGGATTCAAGTCGGCCATGCAAGAACCAGAGATTGCGCCAGAGAAGTCGGCTGACAAGTCGAGGATACAGGCCACTCTCTCAGAGTAATCACCCGAGCCTGTGTGGGGCGGGCGCCCTCGCCCGCCAGGTCTTGATTTGATAAGCTCGGGTTTTTTTCGAATTGCTACAGCCTTTGTTTCAAACCACGCGGGCGGGGGCGCCCGCGCCACACGAGCCGAAGCTACTTCGCCTGCCGGTTGTATTTCTTCAACACTTCCCGCAGTCGGTCATGGGGTAGCGCGAGGACTTTTTTGTCGTTGATGCCGGTCATGGTTTCGGCGGCGACTAGGGCGTTGATGATGGCCTCTTCGGTGGACTGCACGGTGGCGAGGAACACCGCGTCGAGTTCGTCGTTGGCGAGCATGGAGATTTGGTGGAGTCCGGTAGGCTTGCCCGCGCCGGGGTTGGCGGTGGAGAAGGCGATGAAGATATCGCCGGAGCCGTCGCCGGAGAAGCTGCCATTACGACCTAGACCGAGGGCAGCGCGGCGGGCGAGGCGCTTGAGCTGCTGACCTACAAGTGGAACGTCAGTGGCGACGATGATGATGATGGAGCCAAGGTCTTTATCCTGAAATTGCTTGCGATCAGCGCCGTCCTGAATTTCCTTGCCGACCGGGGCGCCAGCGATGCGGAGTTGGCTGCGGATGCCGTAGTTGCACTGGACAAGGACGCCGACGTGGTACGTGGCATCGCCAATTTTCACGACGCGTGAAGCGGTCCCGATGCCGCCCTTGAATTCGCTACAGATCATGCCGGTGCCGCCACCGACGTTGCCTTCCTCGACGGGTCCGCCGTGGGCGGAGTCCAGTGCATGAAAAGCGTGTTCGGGCTTAACGTGAAAGCCGTTTGTATCGTTGAGCTCGCCGTCCCAGGTTTCGGCGACGACGGGTAGCGACCACCAGTAGCCGGATTCATCCGGGGGCCCGTGCTGGACGCGCCATTGGATGACGGCGTCGCGGACGACCCCGACGCTGTGGGTGTTGGTGATCATGACGGGGCCGTCGAGAAAGCCGGACTCGTCGACCCAGGTGGTGCCCGTCATCTCACCGTTGCCGTTGAGGCTGAACCATCCGGCGAAGACGGGGTCGTTGAGGTTGGCCTTGCCACGCGGGAGGATGGCGGTGACGCCAGTGCGGACGGGGCCTACACCGACCTTGAGCGGGCCGCTGCCGGAGATGAGGGTGGTGTGCCCGACTTCGACGCCGGGGACGTCGGTGATGGCGTTAAAGGGGCCTGGAGCCCCGTCGAAAGGTACGCCGAGATCGCGGGCGCGAGCTTTAGGCTCGGCGGCGAGGCATAACGTCGAGCAAAGGCAAAGAAGTAAGAATCCGGCGGTGATGCGCTTGACACGTTTGTGCATTGGTTTGCATCCTCCCATCGTGACTTGGCAGTATAAGCGAGACGCGCTATTGTCGAAGCTACTGGAGGATTCAACCGAAATGGCGAGCTGGAAGCGAGTCTTGATTTTCTCATCCATGGGCGCGGGTGTCGCGCTATTTGTGTCGGGCCGCCGAGCAGCTGGGGCAACGCTGGCCGGCGTTGGCTTGGGTGGGCTGCTGTACGAGAATCGCGAGATACTGGCCAAAGTAGCGAGAGACTTGCCGCCGTTTTTGGAAAAAGGCTCTCAGGTTGTACAGACGGCGGTTGCGGTTGGCCAAGGAATCATGGCGGCACGGCGTTCCGCTACGGCCTAAACTTCAATTCCCAACTGTTCTTTGGCGGCCGCGCTCAAGCGTTCCGGTGTCCATTGCGGTTCCCAAACAATATTGACATTGGCGTTGGCGACTCCAGGTATCTGCATGAGCCGTTTCGTTACGTCCTCACTGATTTGCACGTGGGAAGGGCAACCTGGCGAGGTCAGGGTTAGGTCAATGGTCACATCTTGAGCGGTGGCATCTGCCGCGCATGGCGCTAAGGCCACGTTGTAGACAAGGCCAAGATCAACGATGTTCACCGGGATTTCCGGATCGTGGCAATCCTTGAGGGCGGTCAAGACTTCTTCCTGCGTGACGGGCATGGGCGTCTCCTACCTGCTGAGTCAGTTTACCCCATTGGTGTACCTTCCGCGCCTCCGCCATCGCTTGCGCGTGGTAAGTTGTTCTCCATGCAGAGCGGGGTTAAGAGGCGCGTTCAAATTATTTTGGCTGGAGCCATGGTGCTGGCTGCGGCGCGGACTGGGTACATTTTTTATGCGCGCAGTAATGACGCTCATCAAGCCATCGAGCAAGAGCAACAGCGGCAGCGCAAGAAGGATACGCTGGACGCCGACTACTACGTTACGCCGAGGAAACTTTATGCTTACGATTTGGCTGGGGCGCGGGAGTTAACCAAATCCCCTGTTTGGGTGCGGACGGGGTACGGCACGTTTTACTATCCCTTTGATCCAGTTGCGAAACATGCTGATTTCGCGCACGAAGCGGGGTTGCTGGGGCCGCTGGAAAAATTGCAGATTACGAGCGTGGTGTTGGATCGCGCTCCCAAAGCTCCGG
>JAYTQD010000332.1:0-1384 GCA_043746935.1 Acidobacteriaceae bacterium
TGGTCTTCGATATAGATCTCTTCCGGCGTGCCATAGTGAATCTGGGAACTCGACACGGCCGAGATGCCGGCACCAAACAAGTCGGTGTAGTTCGCGAACTGTTCCGGGTAGGGCGCAAGCTTGCGCTCGAAGCGCAGCGTGCGAACCAACTGCGGAAAAAGCGCTTCGGCACTGGTATCGCGCACCGCGCGTCCCAGGGCGAGCTGGTATACGAGATCCATTTGAACGCCCGGAGTCCCGAACAATTTTCCGGTGCCGTCTCCATTGCCCAGTTTACGAACGCGGACCGATTCAGCATAGATGCTTCGAACCCGCCCGATAGCCGCAGCAAGTTCCGCCGCCTCAAGCGCCACTTCGTCTGTCGAGTGATTGATTGTTTCCAAACTCAAGCGCAAGGTATCCAGACGGGCGTCATCCGGTCGCATGGCAAGTGCCTGCGCCAGGAATGATTCCCCCACGGTTGTGCTGAACTGGATCGCACCAGGGGTGCGCATCGCGTTGAATCGATCAATGACCTGCGTGAGCGTTTTGCCGTTGCGAACAGTGCCGGTTCCCGCACCGTTGAACGAATACGTATGGATCACGCGCCGCAAATCATCCTTTTCGCGGCGCAAAATACTGAACGCCGTCGCCAGATGACCGCCGAGCGAATACCCGGTCACATAAAACCGCTGCCCGTCAGGCAACAGCGGAGTCGGATGCAAGGCCGTCGAGCTTTTCAGATCGAAGTACCACTGCTCCATCTCCGCGATCTGCCCCAACGCCCAGCCATTGTTCTTGATCTCAAGCTCATTCGTGGACTTGTTGTCCCGGACCGCGTCATCGAGAAACTCGGTCGAGCGGAACGAAATGACGTATTCGAACTTCCCGGCCGCGTCCGGCTCACGGCTTCGAAACAGCGTTCCGCTGAACCCGGTGCCACCGTCCGCAGCTTGGATGTTTTTACGTTGGTCGAGAATCACCCATTTTTGTGCGAATTGCTCGGCGAGGATGGGAGGGAATATGCTGGTGTGGCCGTTGCCGAACTTTAATGCCTTAACTTCGCTGGCAATGGCCGATCCCACTGTGAGCGTTTCAAGGAATGCCTCAGCCGCAATCTGGAGATGGGAAAACTTCAAATAAGTCGAGATTCTCGTGTCCATTTCAATACTCCTCAATCAGTGGGCTTCAAAACGCGAAGAAGAAACGTTCGTGTCGCGAAATCCGCTTGCCCCCTAACTAGTTTTGGGCAACTGGAGCTTATTGCGCTGAGCCAAGGCCTACGGCCACCTCGCTGGCTACCAAAACCAGGATCAATCATGTACCCGCGTCTCTCAGCAATGACGTCGCCTGTTTCGAGATCGATGATTCGAAGTAGGCTGACCGCAATCCAATATTGTCTATC
>JAYTQD010000333.1:0-1384 GCA_043746935.1 Acidobacteriaceae bacterium
GACGTTCGAACCGGCGGGAAGAAGAACTTCGTAATCCACCTGGCCGGCGTCGCTATTGGCTCCCGCAAGCAGGTGCGATTCCACGGTAATGCGATCACCGCTTTGATTAGTGTCCACTTCGACTTTGTCGGAGTGCAGAACATAGCGCACGACCACGACGTTTCCAGCGCCGGGGTGGACCGCGATGGGACCGTATTCGTTGACCACGGAAACGGTTGGCTTGGACCCGCTCGTGAAGCGCTTCTCCTGTTGAGGGGAGGGCTGCGTCTGGGCACCGACGAGTGAAGCCCCCAAAAGGGCCGCTGTGAGGACCAAGCTTTTCTGGGTCAGGCAATGCGTTGCGCGCTGCGTGTTATCCATATGCTCCAACTTCCTCGGGGCTGGCGGGAGGGTTAGACCCGCGCCCCTTTTACATTCAAACCACTACTATTCCAAAATACCGCAAAACCTTATCGCGTCGGCCGGTTGATCGCCATTTCGTAAACCATCGCCTTTTCGTTGTAGGCGTGCATCAGGTCCTCGCGCGCTTCGCCGCTATCCGGGCTCTTGGCCACGGTTTCCTTCGCATCCCGAATATAAGCATTCGCGCTCTTCAAATTGTCTTCGTAGGTAGCTCGCAAGGCCGGGGTTTTGCTGGAGACTTCGTCCAGTAACTGCACATCGTCATCGTCCAGCATCGCCGCGGCATTGGCCGGTGTAACCATGGTCGGCTGATTCAACGCTGTATTGGTCGGGCGACTGTCGGACTTGTAAGCGACGAAGAGAATCACCAGAGCCGCCGCCGCTCCCAAAGGTATCAGGGTGGGCCGCCAGCTTGGACTAAAGAAAAAGTCCATAAGGCGGCCGGGCTTGGCTTGCGGGCGAATAATGCCCTCCGCCACCAGGGACTTGCGAAGTTCCAGCCAAACTTTCGGGCTGGGCTCGTGCATCGCCGCTAGCTCAGGGGCTTCCTGCGCGATCTGGCGCAGATCCTCCACCAGGCTCGTACAGTGCCGGCAACTCTGACCGTGGGCGCGTTGCTCGGCGCTCCACTCCCCGCCATCCACCAGTTCCGGTAGCTGATCTTCGAATTGTTGGCAGTTCAACATAACGCTCCCCCCCCACACCCCTCGTGCCCCTTGCTAAGTCCGTCTCTTAACCCAGCCTCACGCGTTTTTCTTTTCGGCCTTCTCGGCTCTCTGGTGCTTGAGGAGGTCCCGAAGCTTCATCCTGGCCTTGTGCAATTGCGACTTGCTATTCCCGATGGAACATCCCACCATGGTCGCAATTTCGTTGTGCTCAAAGCCCTCGACATCGTGCAGCACAAACACCGAACGGTACCCCGGCGGCAAATCTTCCACCGCGCGGTTCAATTCCACTCTGTCAATCGCTCCCGCCAGCCGCA
>JAYTQD010000334.1:0-3825 GCA_043746935.1 Acidobacteriaceae bacterium
GACGCCGCCCTTACCATCTACAACCAAAACTTCTTCGTCGCCCGTGAAAAGCTGCCGCTTGATCTACATTCCGGCGTCAACCACGTCGAGTTCACCGGCATGACCTCGCATCTCGAGCCCGATTCCGTCATCCTCCGCGACCTCACCGGACGCCCACTGCAAATTCTCGAGCAAAGCTACCGCAACGACCCCATCTCGCAGGAGCTGCTTCTTTCCCTCTACGAGGGCAAGACGCTCGATTTCCTGACGAACTACCCGAAACCGGACACTACCATCCAAGGCAAAGTCATCCGCAGCGGTTACGTCCCCGGCGGCGCATTCACCCAGCCCATCATCGAGGTCGATGGCATCCTGCGCTTCGGCCTACCCGGCCAGCCGCTCTTCCCCGCGCTCACCGCCGATTCCATCTTGAAACCCACGCTGAGCTGGCTGCTGGAAACCAATTCCGCCGGCAAAACCGACGCCGAAATTTCTTATGTCAGCGGCGGCATGAGCTGGCAGGCCGACTACAACCTCGTCGTATCGGACGGGCCAAAGTCAGACGGAACAAGAAAAGGCCAGTTCGATCTGCTCGACATGGTCGGCTGGATCACCCTGCACAACCAAAGCGGCAAGACCTTCGAAAACGCCCGCATCAAGCTGCTCGCCGGCGACGTCAACAAAATCGAACAAGGCACCGTCCGCGGTCGCATGTATGACATGGCGAAGTCGGCGATGAATGAATCCGTCGCCATGTCCCCACCGGTCAGCGAGAAATCCTTCGACGAATTCCATCTCTACACTCTCGCGCGCCCTGCCACGCTGCGCGATCAGGAAACGAAACAAGTCGAATTTGTCCGCTCCAACGCCATCCAGTCGCAACGTCTCTACGTTTATGACGGCGCGCAGATTGCCCAGTACGGCTACTATTCTCCCGAGCAAGCCCGCAGTGACCAAAGCTACGGCACGCAGTCCAACCCCAAGATTTGGGTCATGCAGGAGTTCAAAAACTCCGAAGCCAACCACCTCGGCATCGCGCTACCCAAGGGCCGCCTGCGCTTCTACCGCCGCGACACCGACGGCCACCTCGAATTTGTCGGCGAAAACACGATTGACCACACCCCCAAAGACGAAACCATCCGCGTGTTCACCGGCAACTCCTTCGACCTGCACGGCGAGCGCAAACGCACCAACATCCACGTCGATTCGGGCCACAACTGGCTCGACGAAACCTTCGAAATCCGCGTCCGCAACCACAAGAAGGAATCCGTACAGGTTCGCGTCGTGGAACACCTCTACCGCTGGACCAACTGGAAGCTCACCGAAAACTCCCACGACTGGAAAAAGAAAGACTCACAAACCATCGAGTTCCCCGTAACCGTGGCGCCGGACGGCGAGCAGGTCATCACTTACACCGTGCACTATTCCTGGTAATTGAAAGAATTCTCGAAGGGGTGCCCCGTCCTTGTCGCGTTCTTTGCGACAGAGCTTGCCCTGAGCGAGTCGAAGGGGCGGGGCTTTCGCAATTTAGAGAACGCATTCAAAGTAGGCGCTTGTTTTGGAAAATGTCATTCTGAGCGCAGCGAAGAATCCCCCGACCGTCGAGAGCGGCGAGTCGCTCTCCAACTTTCTTGCGAGGACGCATCCCGGCAAGGAGGCTGGAAAGCGTCCCGCAAGGTCAAGGGTACGGGGAATTCTTCGCTACGCTCAGAATGACAAATCAAAAAAAGAAAACGGGGTTGCTAGGAACTCCTACCCCATCCGTTCCGCAAATGTAATCTCCCAGCCCTCCGGATCCTCCATGCCAAACTCTCGCATACCGTAAAACTGCTCTTTCATCGGCATGGTAATTTTCACGCCGTGCTGTTGCGCCGTCCGCAACAACTCTTCAATCCCCTGCACTTCGATGTACAACGTCAGCGCGCCTCCCACCGGACGTTTCCCCAGCTCCGGGTGATCCGCCGCCACAGCCTTCTGGTCGTTAAAGAAAATCTCCACCGCCCCGTTGGTCACAATCCCAAAAACATACGGTGCCTGCTCCGGCACGGTCTGCCCGCGCTGGAACCCCAGCACGCGACAATAAAACTCGATACTCGCTTCCACGTCGCGCACCACAAGATTCGGCGTAAGTTTTTGCAGCTTCATAGTCCCTCCAGTTGGACTTGAAAATTACGGACGCGTGCGGATTGAAGAGAGCGCACACTTCCGGTGTGCTCGCATCTCCTCCATCCACGCTCCCGCGAGGAGGAACGTTAGGTAGGAACCCTCATTGTCAGTGGCCCTGCCAGACGGCAAGGCGCGGGACCCGCGAGGTACGGCGGCAGAATACCACAAACCTCGAAAGTCGCCTTTCCCAGGAAAACTCTGATTTTGACCCAAGATGTGGTCTAATTGGGTCGTCGATTCGAATTGGGTCTTCCGAAACCAGCTTTACCCGATCCCTCGGCGATCCGCCGAATTCCTGACGCTCACACGCCAGCCATTCGTAGCCTCTTGCGCGTGAGGCCAGCGGTCGATACGCGATACATTGCGATGGAGAAACCATGAGAATCCTGCTTTACAACCCCGACAACGGCGTTACACGCAACTTCATGCCCCACCTCTGGATGTTCCTCCTCCAGTCGCTGACGCCCACTGAGCATGAAGTTCTCCTCATCGACGGCAACGCCCAGCCTATGGACGAAGCCGCCCTGGCTCGCTACGTCAAGGAAGAAAACGTCGGCTTGGTCGGCATCGGCGCCATGACCCGCATGGTCGCCAAGGCTTACCGCGTAGCCGACGCCATTCGCGCCACAGGCGTCCCCGTCGTCATGGGCGGGCCTCACGTCACCGAAATGGCCGACGAAGCCCTGGAGCACTGCAACGCCGTCGCCCTGGGCGAAGCCGACGATACCTGGCCCCAAATTGTGGCCGACGCCGTCCGCGGCCAACTCAAGCCCATCTACTCTCCCGTCGACGCCGCAGGGAAAGAGCTGAAGCCTACCCTCAAGGAATACCCCGTCATCCCCTGGGACAAAATCAACCTTAAGCAGTTCAACCTCATCCCCAAATTCCTCACTCCCATGATGAAGAAGCTCGGTGGCGGCTGGGGCTCGTTCCGCATTATCCCCGTCGAATCCGGACGAGGCTGCCCTTACGGCTGCGAATTCTGCACCGTCACAGGATTCTTCGGCGACTCCATCCGCTTCCGGACGAACGAGAGCGTTGTGAACGAGCTGCTGTTGTTGAAGGCCCGCGCCAAGACTGAAGGTGGCCAAATCGCTGTCTTCTTTATCGACGACAACTTTGCCATCAACATCAAGCGCACGAAGTCGCTGCTGCGCGACATCATCGCCGCCAACGCCCAAGTCCACTGGGTCGCGCAAATCAGCGCCAACCTCCTCCGCGACGAAGAACTCGTCGATTTGATTTCAGCCTCGGGCGGCAAGTGGGTCTTCATCGGCATGGAATCCATTGACCCTGCCAACCTGGCTGACGTTAAGAAAGGCTTCAACAAGCCGGGAGAGTACGCCGCCGTCCTCGAACGTCTCGCCCAGCGCAACGTCTTCGCCATCACGTCTTTCATTTTTGGAATGGACAACGACACCGTGGGCGCAGCCGAACGAACATTACAGCAAGTCCGCACCTGGCCGCCGGGGCTTCCGATCTTCGGCCTGCTCACGCCGCTGCCAGCCACGCCTCTCTACAAGCGCCTCGAACTCGCCGGACGCCTCACGCGCCCCAAGCACTGGCAGGAGTTTATCCCCTTCGCCATGGCGCACACTCCGCTCAAGATGACCATCGAGGAAGCTCACGCCGAGGTGAAATACGGCTGGACCCATGCTTACAGCCCGGAAGCCTTAGCCA
>JAYTQD010000335.1:0-3823 GCA_043746935.1 Acidobacteriaceae bacterium
GATCACATACCCGAGCTGGCGGAGGTGGAAGTATGCTGCCTCCTCCCCGCGCTGCCCAGTTTGCTGGTGCTCTGGTTTATTTTCGGCTCGCCCGGTGCGTGCGATGAGCCAATCGAGAGCCTGGAGGGTGACTTTGGTGAGACGACGCGGCACAGCTTGGTCCGCCATTTCCGGTGCCGAAGAGAGAGCCGATTTGCCTGCATGGCCGAGAACCCCAAGGGTACGTTCTTACGGTACAACAGGAGAGGCTTGGAGGCGCGTCCACTAATGGTGGTGGGCACGGAGACATCAAATCGTGGGCGCAATTTACTCTTGACAAGACCTTAAGACCTATATTATAAATATAGATGCGGCGCACCTTGACCGCTTAAATTAGATATATATGGGGATTTTCAATGAAGAAGACTATTGCCGCCGTAGAATCCCAGCTTCAACAAACCTTATCTACCACCACAATTCAGGATATTCTAGGCGTTCCGGAAGGCTACCGGATTTGCGTATCCCTGTACGGTAAGGGCAAGAAAGTACACAAGATGCGCTATAGCGCTTCAGCCGACAATTGGTCTCCCGCGTCGGGACATCTTGAAGTGCGGTTTGAGCTTGAGGAAGTAAAGCGAGCTTCTTCAAAGGCTGCAACGCCAGATGTACGCATCCCAGAGTTGCGTAACCCAAGTGCTGCGGTATCGAGTCCCATAGCTCCAACGAAATCCGAGGGTTCCGATCCCGTCGCCGACTTAGTGCGAGTTTTGGATCGTACGGAATCCCGTCCAGGCTATGACTTCGTTGCGCTGAAATGGTTTCGCGACACGGCTCTTATGTCGGCGGGCTTGGAATGGACGGATTCGGACACAACCAGACAGAGTGTCTTGCACAATGCGATTGAAAAGAAGCTTATCCTTACTGGTAAAACTCAAAATCCAAAATCACCGCAGTTTCCAGTTACAACAATCCGATTGAATCGTCTGCTTCCTGAAGTGAAGTCAATCCTAGGGGAAGCATCGGCACCCAACGTGGATTTCCAGCCGATAGCGATCCGTGGAGAAAGTCTTTCCACCACTATCTTGCGTGAGAGACGCTAACTTTGGGTCTTTACTACTTGGAAACCAGCGCGCTGGTGAAGTTATACGTGCGGGAGCAGGGAACAGACGCCCTGTTGCGGCTGGCGAGTTACCCTGCAGGAAATCACTTTGCTGTGTTGTCGCTGAGCCGGGTAGAGCTTCGCTCGGCAATTCGAAGACGGGAACGGGAGGGGGACATTAGCACAACGATTGCTAGTCTACTGTTGGATCGCTTTGAGCAGCACCTGGAGACCAGATTTCTCAAGCAGGTCTTAAGCGATACGGTAGTGGACCGTGCGGTTGCTCTAGTTGACCTCTATGCTTTGCGCGCGTATGACGCGGTGCAGTTGGCGGGATGCCTGACGCTCAAAATGATCTCTGGTGGGGAAGAGCCGGTGTTTGTCTGTTCGGATCATCAATTGTTGAAAGCTGGCCGGGCGGAACAACTCGTCACGCTGGATCCTGAAGATATGTAGTTTTGTAGCAAGATTGAATCAGGCAAAATTCTTTTTGATCGACATCCTAAGCTAAGCGCCCGGGCGGGGACGTTCGTGCTTCCATGGTTCGTCGATTCCCTTACGGAAGCTACCCGCCCACTTCGACAGCTGCGATCTTGATGGGTGCGGGATTGTGGCCCAATAGGTTGACCACCAGCACACCTGCTAAGGCGAATGCTCCGCCGAGTAAAGACAGTGGTTCCGGGATTTCGCGCAGCCAGATCCAGGCGATCAGAATCGCAACTACAGGGATGAGATAGAGCAGACTAGCGGAGCGCGAGGCAGGAGCGTGGGAGAGCACGTAGGCCCAGGCTACGTAGGCCATGGCAGCAGGGAAAATGCCGAGGTAGACGACGGCCAGTGTGATGTGAAGCGGCGCGGACGCGACCGTGTGCAAGATGCCGCTGCTGAGCGGCAGCATGAGCGCGGTTCCGGCCCAAATGGAATACGCGGTAAATTCCAGCGCACTGTAGCGGCTGAGGTAGTGCTTCTGCAGAACGATGTAGATGGCGGAGCAGAACGACGACGCCATGATGATCAGCGCGTGTTTCGAGAGATGCACACCGTGTCCCTCACTGAGCGCGATGATGCCGGCGCCGGTGAAGCTGAGTAGGATGCCGAACCATCCCCAGGGGCGAAGGCGTTCTTTGAGTCCGAGCGTGGCAAACAGTACTGTCCAGATGGGCGTGGAGGCGATGAGCAGGCTTGCCGTGCCCGCGGGAACTTTGGTCTCACCATAGTTGAGTGCGATGTTGTAGAACGTGATGCCGAGAAAGCCGGTGAGGACGATCCCGGGGATGTCGCGAAGCTGTGGCAGGCGGAAATGGCTGACCGCGGCATAGACAGCGAGCACGGCGGATGCGATGACGAAGCGCACGATGGCTAAGTGCGCGGGCGGGTACCCTTGCAGTCCGACACGAATTCCTGCAAATGCCGATGCCCAAAAAACCACGGCGACCAGTAAGGCCAGCAGGACACGGGTTGTGAAGAAAGGCTTCATGGGATGCACCCGAAAGGTTTCCTTACAAAATCCGAAGAATTTCAGCTAAACCGAAACTACATCTCCGGTTCGGATAGGGCCTTCTGTGAGAATCTGCGCGCGCAGGCCTGCGCGGTGGAGCAGCGTCTGGATTACTGGCTGGCCAGTGAGTGCCTGGAGGTGGTTGCAAGGCTCGCACAAGCGGATGCCGCGAACGCGCACGTTGCCGATTTGGAACTCGCGTCCCACGAGGGAATTGAGCGAAACCCCGCGGGTCACGAGGTTGCGACGGCTGGCACCGGGAACGAGTTTGAGTCCGTACTCAAGCTGCGCGGCCTCCACGGCCTCGGCTTCGATCAGAGTGAGTTCGAAATCGGGCTCTGGCTTGAAAAAAGTTCCTTGCTTGAGCGCGTAACGATCTCCCTCCAAGCCCACGCCCGGCACGGCGTGGACCTCGGCGACTTCCTGCATGGGAGACTTGGCGGTCGGTGCGATATGAATTGATTCCACGTATCCCTGCGCCATGGCTTCGCCTCCTTTGCTGGATTGAACTGCTTTTTAGTTACTTGCCGCTTTCGACCTTGGCGATGGCCTCTTCGAGGACATCCACAGCTACATCCGCTTGCTCGCGAGTGACGATGAGCGGCGGAGCGATGCGGACAGTGCTGGGACCGCAGCCGAGGAAGAGCACGCCCTTGGCGAAAGCCTCTTCGACGATTTTATCGCGGAGATCAGCGCCGTACTCTTTCGTTTTCTGATCTTTCACAATTTCGACGCCGATCATCAACCCGCGTCCGCGAACGTCGCCGACGATTTTGTGTTTCTTCGGCCAGTCCGCCATGCGTTGCAGCATGTGTGCGCCGACGTCGGCGGAGTTCTGGAGCAGGCCTTCTTTCTCGATGACGTCGAGCGTTGCCATAGCGGCTGCAATGCAAACCGGATTACCACCGAAAGTGGAAGCGTGTGAACCAGGGACCCAGTCCATGATTTCCGCGCGGGACATGGTGACACCGAGCGGCATGCCCGACGCGATGCCTTTGGCCATGCAGACGATGTCCGGCTGCACGCCCGTATGTTCGACGGCGAACCACTTGCCGGTGCGTCCGATACCGCTTTGCACTTCATCGACGACCAGCAGAATGCCGTGGCGGTCGCAAATGCGGCGTAGTTCCTGCATGAACGGCGTGGGCGCGACGACGTAGCCGCCTTCGCCTTGAATCGGCTCGACGAAGATCGCCGCGACTTCTTCTGGAGCCAGAACGGTCTTAAAGAGCTTGTCTTCGATAAAG
>JAYTQD010000336.1:0-1381 GCA_043746935.1 Acidobacteriaceae bacterium
ACACTACAAAAGACATTTCTTACTCCGGAATTTGATGTAACAAGTCTCAGCGGAGGTTACCGCCAGGCCTGTCAGACGCAAGCTAATTTTTCTGTAGGAGAAGGCTTACCTTGTAGGCAAGGGGTCTGGTCTCGCATCTTGCAATTTATTTCCATTCGTTAATCGCGGGTCATCGGGAACCCGAAAACGTCATGCAGACGCATTCACGTCTCGAGCAAAACCGCCGGGTCGCCCATTGAGTCGCTGATCAGCTGAGCCATGGCCAGGGCATCGGCCAGGCCCTTGGCGCGGAAGAGAGAGACGTCGGGGCACTCGACCAGATAGTCGAACCCGGCAGAATCGTAAGACACCTTGACAGGGCCTACGGTCTGGATAAGACAACGGTACATGATTCATTCTCCCAGGTTCGTTGACAGCGGAAGGGCAAACAGAAACACCTCTGGACGGGCGCATATATTTGCCCCCGACAGCGTCGATGCCATTGACGTAAACAGGGAGCGCTCCCGGTGCAATTTGCGGCCGCCCTCTTTGGCCTGATGCGGTGTGGCCGCCCGCTGAATCGCCAGCCAGGCGAGCGCCGTGCGCGCCGCCCCGAACTGGAGCGACTGTCGCCCGCCTGGTTTCGAAAGATTGCCTTGGCCAGACCTTGACATGACACTTCTCCTTGCTTGCTCTGGACTGATTGGCCGGGCAAAGCCCCAGCCATCAGACGCTACAAAATATTACAAAAACAATGCGAACACACACGGACGTGGGGCGATTAACAAGATTTTTGTCAGCGTTGACAACAAATACACTTATTACGCTTGCCTATGCCCGGTGAACTTGAGGCCAGTGTGTTTCGAAATGTCACCGTCAACAATCCCCAAAACGGGGGAGTCTCTTCGAGTCGGCTGGCTACCCCGCCACGCGCCGTATCTTCATTTTTTGAAGCGAAATCATAGGTTTTCTGCGTCCGGAACGCGTTTTTCATACGCCGAACGGATAGAAACATTCACTTGTTTCGTTTTGTAGTTTATGTAACTAATTGTTACTTAACGTTAACGTTCAGTAACTTCTGACTCTGCATACAGGCGTGCACTGGCAGAAGTCGCAGGCAAGCGCTCACATCTCCCATTTCCCAATTGACGCCCAATCTCCCGACTCTGGAGACCCGGCACAGCGAGTTGCCATGCAGAGGCTGATTCGGATGTTTTTTAAGTTGCTATTGTATTAATAGCTGTTAACGCAGGATTTCCCTGGGCTGGAAGGCGATTTAATGCCATAGATGAGGCCTGGGAGCTGCTTTCGGCTTATCGGTATACCGTTTCGGCGACCTGCCGCAGGCGGCGCGGCGTTTGGGCTCTTCCGGAGCGCCAGCTCCTCCTTTCAGTCCTGAAAG
>JAYTQD010000337.1:0-1381 GCA_043746935.1 Acidobacteriaceae bacterium
CAACCGGACACTTTGCGGCGGGCCGGGTTTGGGCTTCAAAAGCCTAGCCCAAACCCAACCCGCCGCAAAGTGCCGGTTAGCTCGAACGTTAGGCGTCACCAATACCGGGTTTCGCCCCTATCATGACGGACATCGCAAGCGGTATATATTGTCTAGGATGCTCAATCCAATTGAAGCGCGTGATTCTGAAAGAGACTAACATGCAAAGAAATGCTTTATTAATTGCGCTTACGCTGGCGACCCTTGTTTGCTCGCCATTGGCAACGCATGCTGCGCAATGTTCTCCAGGAGAGAAGCGCTTGCATGAGTCAGATACTGAGTGTATCCCAATATCGCTTCACAGCTATCTGTTTTGTCTTGAGAATACAGTCGGCGGTGGCGCAGTCGAAGTTCAGTCTATTGAAAAACGCGACAAAAGTAAGGGCTTTGACATCCGATTCAAGGCCGGCGCATCCGGCGTAGTTATTTCTGGGGAGGGGGCCGCAGGGTTTTCGAAAAGCGAGGCCGACAAACTGGAGAATGTGGTTAAAGCAACATATAATCCAACGCTTGTAACGAATTGCGCAAGGTACCTACCAACCGATTCGGGACGAATCGCGGAGAACAAACCTGATCGACCGCGTCAGGAGACACCGTCGGTGCGAAACCTACCCCTGCCAGACTTGCGTGGCCTTTCATTTACGCGCAACGCGCCCGAGGTGGTTTTCGCGAACCAAGGCAACATTCGCCACTGCAGCACGCATCTCTCGCTACAGGAAGTGCTGCACTTCGATACAGGGCCGGGCCTCGCAGGGCTTTCAGGCACGCTCAGTTTCATAATTGCCCAACGTCGAACTTGGAGTCCGATCGAGGGGGAGACAATAGACATAATGGCGTCTTTCGATAAAGAGAGCGCGCGAAGGTGCGTTGTCGCCATCCCAACGTTCGTGGCCGCAGAATCGGCGATTGAAGTGTATTCAACCACAAAGGAATTGCGATATACCGAGCGCGTTGTACGAGTCGACCGAAGCAGCGAAACGCTCGTGCAGCGAAAGGAAGGGAGCGGTCCCTATGATGGGCTCGCGGAGATATTTAATAGCACTAGATCCATATCTTTCGACAGAAACAGGGTGTTTGTACGGAACTAGGTCACAGTATCCGCGTCCGTCCCGACGGAACAACTGAACGGGGCCAAGAAGTGACGCCTAACCATTCGCTCAACCGGACCCATTGCGGCGGGCCGTCATTTGGGCTATAAAAGCCTAGCCCAAATGCCAACCCGCCACAATGGGCCGGTTAGCTCAAACGTTAGGTTTCACAAACGAACTACTTCGCGCATCATCGCCCGAAAACGCGCTTGCCATATGACGCGGCGCGTAATACACTGCAGGCATGATCCAGT
>JAYTQD010000338.1:0-10172 GCA_043746935.1 Acidobacteriaceae bacterium
CTGGCCGAAATTCTGCTGGACCCCTTGGTGGCGCCACGCTTGCCACCTCTGCTGGAACGGCATCAGCGGTCAATCGAAGTACTGCGGCAGCGGGCGGAATGCAAGGACGGCACTGTTTCCTTCGATATTCGAGACCAGGAGTTGGAAGGGTATAACAAGTTCATTCCTTACTATTTGCACCCCGAATGCACGTACAGCGTGGGCTTGAGCCGGAGCAGTTTCCGGAACAAGGTTTCTGTAGGGTCGAATCCGTGGACGAAGAGCGAAAACCTGGTGAACCTCGCCAAAATTTGCGAACGCTATGGCGGCGGCGGGCACGCGCGTGTCGGCGCGATCTCGTTCGATGTGTCGAAGGGCGAGGAAGCACGCGCCGCGGCGGCGGAGATTGTGGCGGAATTACGGGCTAGCTTTACGGGGGGAGTCTTATGAGTTTTCAGGCTACGGATTTCGAGTTTCGCAATCGGTTTTGGTTGATTGCCGGAATTTATGCTCTAACGTTTCTCGCGTACTCTTTGGATAAGACCAACGCCGCAGTGGCGCTGACGCAGCAGATCTTGGGTTGGGGAAGGCACGTATCCGCCGTAAACATGGACTCCCCAGGTTTCGACAACGCGGTGCGAGTGTTCTTCATTGGCGGGACGATTTTTCTCATTCTGGCGGCGCTGATTCGTTCGTGGGCAACGGCTTATCTGAAAAGTGGCGTGGTGCATGACGCCGCCATTCATTCGGAAGTTTTGGTGGCCGATGGACCCTACCGTCACGTGCGCAACCCGCTGTACCTGGGGAACATCCTGCAGGCGCTCGGCATTGGCCTGATGGCCAGCCGTCTCGGCTTTGTTGTGTTGACACTGGCAAATACGATCTTCATGGTCCGGCTGATCCTTCACGAGGAGGCGGGACTGTTGCAGTCGCAGGGCGAGAGCTACCGCCGCTTTCTGGGTGCCGTGCCACGACTTTTGCCCTCGCTCCGGGCGCGTGTTCCAGGCAGCGGTGCGCAAGCAAACTGGCGAGACGGCGTTTCAGGAGAGATGTTCTTCTGGATTTTCGCCATGGGCATGGCGGTATTCGCGGTGACGCTGCACTCCAACCATTTTCTGATCGCAATTAGCATTGGCTTCGCGATCTATTTCCTGCAGAACTATCTGCGCATGGGACGCGTGGCGTAGACGGATCAGAAGCAGGAATACCCCCCCAAACTTGCAAAGAAATCCTGGTGGGGCCGGGCAGAGTCGAACTGCCGACCTAGAGTTTAGGAAACTCTTGCTCTATCCATCTGAGCTACAGCCCCAATAGCTCCGTTATAGCAGGTTTGGGTTTTTGTTTCCAAGGCGGGTTCCCCCTGCGTTGCAGTCTTACTATCGTAACTTGAAGTGCATCGGGATACGATACAGACTGTGAATTCGTAATTACATTTATGAAGCAGTAGTAGTGATTCGCGTCCTCGGCGACACCGGGCCCCGATGAAACCACTCAACATACTTGTTTCGCTGACTACCGAAGAAAACGATTTCCAGATGGAGCAGGCAGCCACGGCGCAGGCTGCCGCGGCACGGTTGGGTGTGCAGATCCAGATCGTTTATGCCGGCAACGATGCCGTCAATCAAAGCCAACAACTTTTTACTGCAATCCAGAGCACCGGCGCGCGCCCGGACGGGATCCTTGTGGAACCAGTGGGGACAGGAATGGCGCAAGCGGCGGCGGCGGCTGTTTCAGCGGGAATAGGTTGGGGCGTTGTAAACCGGGACGTGGATTATGTTTTACGTCTGCGGCAGGGTGCCCGTGCTCCTATTTTTTGCGTGGCTACGGATCATGGTGAGGTGGGGAGGATTCAGGCCGCGCAGATAGCGGCATTGGTAAAGGATGGGGGAGGCGTGCTGTACCTGGAGGGGCCCTCCGGAAGTGGGGTGGCGCGCGCGCGATCTGAGGGAATGCTCTCCGCAGTGGATAGAAATATAGCTGTGAAAGTTCTCAAGGGAGACTGGACGGAACAGAGTGGATACCATGCCGTGAAGTCGTGGTTGTCGCTGAGCACGTCGCGGCAGCTGAATATTCGAGCCATCAGCAGCCAAAATGATGACATGGCGATTGGAGCGCGGCGGGCTTTTGAAGAGGTGCCGGACATGCAGGCGCGTCGGGAATGGTTAAATCTGCCGTTCACGGGTTGCGATGGTGTTGCTAAAGCCGGATTGGAATGGGTGCGCCGGGGTTTGCTGAGGGCAACCGTGGTGACCCCGCCGCCGATGGGATTGGCGCTGGAGATTTTGGTGGATTCAATCCGGTCGGAGGGCCAGCCTCCGGTGTGCACGGTGAGTAAGCCTAGTTCTTTCCCCACGGTGGACGCGCTGAAGGCTAGCGCCTATGCCCACGCCGCCCGGTAGATCTCCCTTGGCCGCAGTTCCGCCGCCCTGGTGGCGCGCGTGCCGGGAGTGAATTTTCAAGATAAGATAGCAGGCATGTCCACGACGACCTCAACCCCTGAAAAACTGTCCTCTGCCGAAGTCAAGGAATTAACCACCCGCTATACCTACGGAACCTGGCGCAAGCAGAAGGGCTGGAGTCCGCTGCATGTAGTGGACGCCGAAGACTGCCATTTCGTAGATGGCGCGGGGAAGCGCTATCTGGATTTTTCTTCGCAGCTGATGTGCGTCACGTTGGGGCACAAGAACCGGGCGGTGATTCAGGCGATTCAGGATCAGGCGGGGAAGCTGGCGTTTGTGGGGCCAGGCTTTGCTACGGATATTCGCGCGGAATTGGCGAAGCTGTTGGTTGAGGTTTTACCCAAAGGGCTCGACAAATTCTTCTTCACAACCTCTGGCACTGAAGCGAACGAGGCGGCGTTCAAGATTGCGCGAATGGTGACGGGGAAGACCAAGATTATCTCGCGCTACCGTTCGTATCACGGCTCGACCATGGGATCGATTGCGGCAACCGGTGATCCTCGGCGGTGGGCAATGGAGCCGGCGGGGAAGATTCCAGGAGTGATATTTGCGCCGGAAGTGAATTGCTACAAGTGTCCAATTGGTCACAGCTATCCCGGATGTGGGATTGCCTGCGTGGAATATATCGAGCACATGATTGTGAACGAGAGTGATGTGGCGGCGGTGATTGTGGAGCCGGTGGTGGGTACGAACGGAGTGCTGATTCCGCCGATGGAATATATGCCACGTTTGCGCAAAATTTGCGATGCGCATGGGGTGCTGCTGATTGCGGATGAAGTGATGACGGGGTGGTGCCGCACGGGGAAATGGTTTGCGGTGGATCATTGGGGCGTGTCACCGGACATTCTTACGACGGCCAAGGGAATTACGAACGCCGCGATTCCTCTTGGGCTGTGTGCGACGACAGAGAAAATCGCTTCTTATTTTGACGAACACTTCTTCTCGCATGGGCATACGTATGAGGCGCACCCGCTCACGCTGGCTCCGGCGGTAGCTTCGATCAACGAGATGAAGCGTTTGAAGCTGAATGATCGCGCCAATGAGATGGGCGAGTATCTCGGTAAGAAGCTGCATGCGTTGCGCGCGAGTCACCCTTCGATCGGGGAAGTTCGCGGGATTGGGTTGTTCTGGGCGGTGGAGCTGGTAAAGAATCAGACTACCAAGGCACCCTTCAACGTAGGGGCGGACAAGGTTGCGGGGCGGCCTCTGCTGGTAGATAAAGTGGCGGCTCGGATGATGGGGAATGGGGTTTTCTTGCAGGCCTGGATGAGCCACTTTGTGTTTGCGCCGCCGTTGATTGTGACCAAGGAAGATATTGATCATGGCGTGGCGGTGTTTGATGAGGCGTTGAGTCTTGCCGATGCGGAAGTGGACAAGTAAATTTAGTTTTTAGAACTATTGGAGCGGGCAGGCGAGGGCGCCTGCCCCTACACGAGCTTGGCGGCTACTTGTGCCCGAAAACTTCTTTCAGTAAGGTCGTCGTTCGCGCGGCTGGGTTCTTGCGGATTTTTCGTTCTTCCTGGCCTAGCATGTAGAAGAGGCCGTCGAGCGTCTTGCCGACGACGTACTTGTCGAGGTCGAGCTTGCCAGCTAGCACGGTCCCTCCCGGCGCGCTCTGGATCACACTGTTGTATTGCTGGACCACGCCTACATTTACCATCGACTGATGCACGATGGGCGAGAAGGCTGTCGTGAGTTCGGCAGTGCTCGAGTTTTTGAAGTACTCGGTGGCTGCCGTGTCACCGCCGGTCAAGATTTTACGCGCGTCGTCAAAGCTCATTCTCTCCAGTGCGGAGAGGAAGATGGTTTTGGCTTTCGGAGTTGCTTTTTCGGCGGCGCGATTCATGCCAACCTCAAGTTCGTCCACCTTCGCTCCCATGCCCATCAGGCGCATGCCCTTGCCCACGGTCTTCAGCTTATCGGGGAGCAAGATTTTGATAGCTTGATTCTTCAGAAAGCCATCGGGCTTGCCGGAGTAGGCGACGGCATTGCTGGTACTGACTTGCAAGGCCTGTTTCAGACCGGCGGTGATCTTGCTGTCGCTGAGGCGAGAGGTGTTGGAGTGCTGCACGGCGTCTTCAGCGTGTTTCAAGATGTCGCCGAGTTGGGCGGAGCAGGGAATTGTGGTGAGCGCGCCGATACAGCAGAACAATAGAATGCGTCGCATGAAGGGCTCCTTTGGAGAAGGACATCAATCCTGAGAGTTAACCGGTGAAAGTTGCTGCCAGTGCGAAGTGCCGTGGGCTTTGAACTCAAAACACCGTATATCGGGAAGAAAGGAGTTGTCGAGCTATTTTCTGCCAGTAGTGGGTTGCTGGACAGGTGAATCAGAGCCACTACCCCTTAACGTATTGCACGCCGTGCTCGTACTGGTCGTCGTCCAGATCTCTTCTCCAAGCGATGCGGCCGGAGACAAAGATGTTGGCTGTGCCTGGCGTGTAGGGAACGGCGAAATGGATCCAACTCTGGACCTGGTAGGCGCGGGTGCCGCGAAAACTGACGCCGCCACGGGAAATATCCAAGACTTCGACGATGTCATCGGAGTGGCCTGATTCCTGGATGCAGGCCATGGCCTTCATCTGGGTGCGGCTATATTTGCGATTGTGCGGCTGCGTGGTCCCAGACGAGGAATATGCCAATTTGGCTTCGTTGGGAACGGGGATCCAGGCGACATTGTGACCGCAGGTTTCGCAACCGAAGGAAAGGCGTTGGTTCGCGTTAAACACGCGGAACTCGATTTCATTCAAAGTAAAGATGAGTCTCTTGCCACATTCGGAACACATCAACAGCGTTTGGGCAAGGGAATCGTGGGACTGGTCGAGTGGAGGGAAGCGAATTCCCCAAAAATCAAGAGCTTCATCTGTAAAAGCAATGCCGTAGACATGGAAGCCGGGACGAATGCCTAACTGCCCCAAGATGCGGGCGGAAACTTCGACCTCGAGCGCGCGGCGGCGTAGGGTGACGGGATGCTCCGGCGAGGCTCGCTTGGAGAGGGCAACACTCGCGCCGTGGAGGCTGACCATCTCAGTAAAACAGGACTCCGTGAAGCGAACCCCGTTGAGGTCAGTGGCGCTGAGATCAATGGGGATGGCGACGACGACGCGATCACTGCGGCGCTTAGCCACGCCCTGAGCTTCGTCGGAGCGCAAGGGTGCTTCTGGCGCTTTGGCGGGAGCCGCGCCGCCTGCTGTCGCCTGGGAGGACTCCCCGGGGCTGGGAGCGGCTTTCGGATCGTCGGGAGTGGGCTTGGCCATGCTTGAACGCTGTCTAGAATCGCTTACCGGCATTCTAAGAATCGCGATCCAATTGGAACTATCCATGAAAATCTTAGCGTGGTTCGGTGTGCCCAGTGGCGTTACGGAAGGCCGTAGTTGGCCTCGAAAGGCTGCTCTTGCGACTCATTTCCTCTGCCTTCCCTCTGCATTTCTGGAGTTCCCTTGAAGCTGTTAGTCTGGTGGCAGCACCCTGATTAAAATCTCTTTCATGGTTTGAGTGATGCCCTACGACGCAATTCTTGTGGTCTCTTTTGGTGGGCCGGAAAAGGAAACGGATGTCCTTCCTTTCCTGGAGAACGTCCTGCGGGGAAAGGATGTCCCCCGCGAGCGCATGCTTGCCGTCGCGGAACACTACTACCACTTCAACGGCAGGAGTCCGATCAATGAGCAGAACCGGAAGCTGATTGCGGCCTTGAAAAAGGAACTGGCGGACCATCAGGTGGAGATGCCCGTGTATTGGGGAAATCGCAATTGGCATCCACTGCTGGCTGACACACTCGGGCAGATGAAGAACGATGGTGTGAAGCGGGCGCTGGCTTTTATGACATCCGCCTTTAGTTCCTACTCGGGTTGCCGTCAGTATCGGGAAAACATTGTCGCGGCGAGAGAGGCGGTCGGCGAAGGCGCCCCGGTGGTGGATAAGCTGCGTGTGTTTTTTAATCATCCTGGGTTTATCGAGGCTGTAGCAGAGAATGCCATCGAGGGTCTGCGGCAGCTTTCGGAATCGGATCGCGCTTGCGCGCAATTGATTTTTACCGCGCACAGCATTCCGCTCTCCATGTCGGAGAGCAGCAAGTACCAGCCGCAGCTGGAAGAGGCGAGCCGCCTGGTTGCGGAACGAGTGGCGGGGGAGCGTGGCGGCCGCAGCGACTTCCATTTGGTGTACCAGAGCCGGAGTGGTCCGCCAACGCAGCCTTGGCTGGAGCCCGACATTCTCGATTTCCTGCGCCAATACAAGCTGGGTGGGGGGAACGCTCCGGTGGTGATTGTTCCGATTGGCTTTGTCTCGGATCATATGGAAGTTCTTTACGACCTTGATACGGAAGCGCGGGATCTGTGTGTAGAACTGGGGTTGCGCATGGTGCGTGTGCCGTGCGCGGGGACGCATCCGCGGTTCATCAGCATGATTCGCGAGCTGATTGAGGAACGGATGGCGATTGACCGAAGTGTGACCGACGGCACGCCAGCTTCCGTGGATCGGCCTGCGCTGGGCGTGCTTGGGCCGAGTCACGATGTGTGCGCTGTCGATTGTTGCCCAGCCCCGCGGCGTCCAGCGATGGTTTCGAAGAGCTGAACACCTGAACACCTGGCCACGATACTTCTATTTGATTCGCAACTATGATTTCTTTTGATCACAACCAGTGCAGTGATTTTGACGTGGCTTCGCGCCGGGAGTGGCTGGAAACCAACGGGCTTGGTGGTTTTGCTTCGTCCACGATCCTAGGCTTGAACACGCGCCGTTACCACGGCTTGCTCGTGGCAGCCACACAACCTCCGGTGGGCCGCCAGGTGCTGCTGTCAAAGTTGGAAGAGATTTTGATTGTGGATGGGCAGCGGTTCGAGCTCTCCACAAATGAATATCCGGGCACCCTCCATCCTCGGGGATTTGAGTTTTTGCTCGAGTTCCGGCTCGATCCTTTTCCGGTATTTGTATTTGAAGTCGGCGGAGTGCAGATCGTGAAGACGGTCTTCGTGGTCTTTGGCGAGAACACGACCGTCGTGCAGTACGAGCTGGCGAAGGCTCCAACGGGAAAAACGGTTGAGCTGGAAGTGCGTCCGCTGATTGCTTTTCGGGATTTCCACGGGCTTACGCGGGAGAATGAAGCGCTCAATCGGGTTGTCGCAGTCGAGCCGCAGATGGCCGTTATCTCGCCGTACTACGGGCTGCCGACGCTGTATGTTGCCCACAACGCTCGGGAGGTTTATCCGGAAGGTGAGTGGTTCCTGAATTTTCAGTACCGGGCGGAACGCGAGCGTGGCCTGGAGTTTTCGGAGGATTTGTTCAACCCCTGTACTTTCCAGTTCGATTTGACGGCGGGAGCTGGGACAGTCCTCGCGTCGACTCTGAGGAAAGACGTCCGGCTCGTTAGTGAGATGTGGGAGGCAGAAGTACGGCGCCGGGAGTCAATCGTGGCGCAAGCGCCCGTGGCGGACGAAATTACCAAGACCCTGACGCGGGCCGCTGATCAATATGTCGTGGCACGAGGTGATGAGAAGACGGTGATTGCCGGGTATCCCTGGTTCAGCGATTGGGGGCGGGATACGATGATCTCCCTGCCCGGGCTGACTTTGCCGGCACAGCGGTTTGCCGTGGCGCGCGGGATTCTCCGGACGTTTGCCCGGTCTGTGAGCCAAGGCATGCTGCCGAACCGTTTTCCAGATGCTGGAGAAGCGCCGGAGTACAACACGGTGGACGCCACATTGTGGTTTTTCGAGGCGGTGCGCGCCTACCTCGCAGCTACGCGCGACAGCGGGTTTGTTCGCGAGGAACTTTATAACGTCCTTGTGGACATTGTGGCATGGCATATTCGAGGCACTCGCTACAACATTGGAGTTGATGCTGATGGCTTGCTTCATGCCGGAGTAAACGGCGTGCAACTTACCTGGATGGATGCCAAGGTGGGCGACCGCGTCATTACTCCTCGGCGGGGCAAGCCGGTGGAAATTGAAGCTCTCTGGTACAACGCGCTGTGCGTGATGAACGATCTGGCGGCGGAATTCGAAGATGTGCACGGGCAGAAGCTTTACAGCACCATGGCAGGGCTAGCGCGCTGGAGCTTTAGTCAGGCGTTTTGGCGAGAGGACGAAGGATGTCTCTTTGATGTAATTGACGACTCGAACTTGGAGCCGGATGCGAAGGCTTTTAAGGATGCGTCAATTCGTCCGAATCAGATTTTGGCGGTCAGCTTGCACTACACCATGTTGACGAAAGAACGAGCGCAGCGGGTTGTGGAAAATGTGCGGGAACACTTGCTGACACCGTTTGGTCTACGGACGCTGGCCCCAAGTGATCCGCAATATCAGGGACGTTACACGGGAGGAGTGGCCGAGCGGGACGGCGCCTACCATCAAGGGACTGTGTGGCCTTGGCTGATGGGGCCGTTTATTAGCGCATATTTGCGGGTGCATGAAGAAAGTGATGCGGCTTTGCAGCAGGTGGTGGAGTGGCTGAAACCGCTGGAGCAGTATTTGATGAAAGACGGAGTGGGGCAGCTTCCGGAGATTTTTGAGGGGGATGCGCCGCATGGTCCGTGCGGGTGCTTTGCGCAGGCATGGAGCGTTGCTGAGATGCTGCGTGTGCGAGCGGAAGGGAAATTGGGCGGATGGACGGAGCGCTCGTAAGGAATTCGGTCTGGCTGCTATCTTCCCGCGGCGTGGGCGCGACTGAGCGCAGGCTGCGATGCCGATACCAGGCTTAAGAAGTGCTGTTCGAAGCTTACGGCGGGCTGGTGGCGGAAACGCTCTGGATAAGAACGGACGGCGAGCAAGAAGAGCTTCGCGTCGATCTTGATTTTGGCTGGCTTCCGGTTTTGCGAAATTCTGAGATTGTTTTGCACTGGAATCTCCCCTGGAGTTCAAACTCATGAACGGCTCGGTCGGTGTCTCAGGGGATGAGCGAGCCGCTTTACCGCGAACAACTTCTCGTTGCTTGTCTTGAAGAAGTTTGGATGGAACAGAGGCGAGTGTAAGCGGGTGCTTCCAACTGCGTAAATGGCACGGCTGTGCCAAAGACTTTTGTGGGGGGTGATGGATCACATTTCAGATTTTGCAAATAGCTATTCTATTGAATCATTTGAACGTAATAATTCGAGTGATTGTTGAGGATTACTCGGAGGCAACCTTAGGTTTTTAGTCTCGTACAACGGACGGAGCCAACTCCAGATCTAGGAAGCTCAGGCGGTGGCTGCGAATTGCGAACAGGCCGGCGACCAGCGCTAGACCTGCCCAGCCTAGCGCTCCTGGCACGCCAATTCTTGCCGCCACGGCACCCCAAATTGCGCTGCCCACCGCCATGCCGCCTTGCATCACCAGCAGGTACATGGAAAGCGACCGGGCGCGGACCCAGGGCGGGGCCATGGTCTGGGCGGCGTAGTTGAATGAGGCCAGAATGCCAATCCAGGCTATGCCTCCCACAAACATCACCAGACACAGCCATCCCAGTTGATGTACTCGCCCCGACGCGAATGTCACCGATGCCAAGGTGACGATGGCTGCCGCAATGAGGCCGTCCAAGGACATGCGCGGCCGGATTCGGGGCAGGATGACCGCGCCCCCCAGCGCTCCCATGCCAAAGCAGCCGACCAGCTCGCCGAAGCCGGTGGAGCCGAAGGGTTGCGCCAGGAGAGGCATTAAAGCCCAGATCGCTGTCGCCGCCAGGCTGAAGACCGCGGTTCGCACCAGCACCGATTGCACCAGCTTCGACTGCCGAACGTAGCGGAGGCCTTCGAGGATTGAGTCC
>JAYTQD010000339.1:0-3811 GCA_043746935.1 Acidobacteriaceae bacterium
TGCTTTTCTTATCGATTCTCCTGCGGTGGTTCGTAGTCCAGCGAGATGCTCATCGCGTTACGGACGTCCTGCATGGTGGCGTTAGCCACGGTTCGCGCCCGCTCGGAGCCTGCTTCCAGAATATCCCAGGCCAGACGAGGATTGCTCTCGTATTTCTTGCGGCGCTCCTGAATGGGGGTGAGAACTTGCACCAGCGCGTCGGCGGCCCAGCCTTTGCACTCGATGCAGCCGATTCCAGCCGAGCGGCAGCCTTCGTTAACCTTGGCCATGGTGGCGGCGGGGCTGAAGATTTTATGGAGGTCGCCCACAGGGCAGACATCCGGGTCGCCCGCGTCCGTGCGGCGGATGCGCTTGGGATCGGTGACCATGGTCTTAAGCTTTTGGCGGACGACAGGCTCGGGGTCGGTGAGCAGAATCGTGTTGCCGTAAGACTTCGACATCTTCCGTCCGTCAGTGCCGGGGAGCCTCGGGGAATGGGTGAGCAGGGGTCTCGGCTCGGGGAAGACTTCCCCCAGCTTGGTAAAGAGCGAATTAAAACGGCGGGCGACCTCGCGCGTTAGTTCCACATGGGGAACCTGATCCTCGCCCACCGGGACGAAATCTCCCTTGTAGATGAGAATGTCAGCGGATTGCAGCAGCGGATAGCCCAGGAACCCGTAGGTGCTAAGGTCCTTCTCTTTGATATTTTCGCGCTGTTCTTTGTAAGTGGGGACCCGCTCCAGCCAGCCCAGCGGCGTGATCATCGAGAACAGCAAATGCAGTTCCGCGTGCTGGGGCACGTGGGACTGGAAAAACATAGTACAGCGCTCGGGGTCGAGTCCGGCGGCGAGCCAATCCATGGCAACTTCCAGGGAGTTCTGCTTGATGTTGGAGGTGTCAGCGTAGTCGGTGGTCAGCGCGTGCCAGTCCGCGATGAAGAAAAAGCAATCGTATTGGTCCTGCATGCCGACCCAGTTATCGAGCGCGCCCACGTAGTTGCCGAGATGCAACTTTCCCGTGGGGCGCATACCGCTGAGGACGCGTTTTTGTTGGTTGGGAGCTGGCATTCAGAATCTCGAGATTACGCAGTCAATCACTCGCAGTGAATCACTGAAGATCCAGACGAATCCGGATTCTTCCAGAACGGGGTTTCATAAATTGTTTTGGGTAGGTCCCGGCTTCAGCCGGGACGCCCAAGCCATAAAAATACGGGCTTCAGTCCCCAAGGTATGGTTGCTACGATTTATGAGACCATTTCTAGAATATCATGCAAATCCGCGGATACAGCCTCCGCAGCCGCTGTTTTAGCGCGTCTTGTATAATTCGCGGCGATCATCTTAAGTGAGGTTTTCCTTGCCGACAAACATTTCGAACTCCATGTGCTGGACGATTGTGCTCATTATCCTCCTGGCTTTCACGCTGCCCGCGGCAGCCTTGCCGGCATTCGACATGGTGATCACCAACGGCCACATCGTGGATGGCACGGGCTCGCCCTGGTACAGCGGCGACATCGGCATTCGCGATGGCAAAATTGCCGCGATTGGCAATCTTGCCGCCTCGCCGCGCAAGCGGACGCTGGACGCCAAGGGTATGGTGGTCGCGCCCGGGTTCATCGACATGTTGGGGCAATCGGAGCTGACGATTTTGGTCGACCCGCGTTTGCCGTCGAAAATTTATCAGGGGATCACCACCGAAATCACAGGTGAGGGTGGCTCGATTGCGCCGCAAAATGATGCCTTGATCCAGGCCGATCACGACAGCTATGACCATCTAAAAATCACGCCGGACTGGCGAACCTTGAGCCAATACTTTTCTCGTCTGGAAAAACAGGGCATGGGTATTAACCTCGCCACCTACGTTGGCGCGACGCAAGTCCGGCGGATGGTTCTTGGTGACGCCGACGTCCAGCCGACGCCCGAGCAACTGGAGCGCATGAAGGAATTGGTACGGCAGGGAATGCGGGAAGGAGCAGTGGGATTATCAACTTCGCTGATGTATTCGCCCGCGCCTTATGCCAAAACCGAAGAGCTGATTGCGCTGGCTGGCGAAGCGGCAAAGTCCGGCGGCATCTACGCCAGCCACATTCGTAGCGAAGGTGACAACGTTCTGGAATCACTGGACGAAGCGATTCGCATTGGACGCGAAGCGCATATCCCAGTCGAGATCTGGCACTTCAAGGTTGGTGGCAAGAAGAACTGGGGGCGGATGCCGGAGGCGATTGCGAAGATCAACCAGGCCCGAGCCTCGGGCGTGGACATTGCCGCGGACACCTATGCCTATACAGCCTGGCACAACGATTTTTCCGCCTTCGTTCCGCCGTGGGCGCATGACGGCGGAAAAGATAAGCTGATCGAACGCCTGAAAGATCCGGCAATGCGGAAGCGCATTCGCCAGGACATGCTCGCGCCGAAGCATCCTTGGGATAACGAATGGCAGGAAATTTTAGGACCGGAATCAATTCTGATCGGAGTAGTCCAGAACCCAAAGCTGCGCCCACTGCAAGGCAAAACGCTGGCGCAGGTGTCCGAGATGTGGATGAAAAATCCTCCAGCCAAAGAACGTCCTGAAGCCGACGCCATGGATACTCTCTTCGATCTGTTGATCGAAGACGACGCTTTTACCGAAGTTGCCGTTTTCGCCATGTCAGAACCCGATGTGTCACTGGCTTTGCAGCAGCCCTGGGTTGCCGTGGACAACGATTCCCCAGGAACTTCTCCCGATGGAATTCTAGGAATGGATCATCCGCATCCACGGGCCTACGGTACATTTCCCCGTATTCTGCGAAAGTATGTCCGCGAGGAGAAAAAGCTCTCGCTGGAAGACGCGATCCGGAAGATGTCATCCCTGGCCGCCCAGCGCGTGCGGCTTACAGATCGTGGCGTCTTAAAACCGGGCATGTGGGCGGATGTTGTAATTTTTGACCCAGCGACCATTCGCGACTTAGCGACGTTCGACCAACCCAATCAGCTATCCGAGGGTATGAGGTTCGTTTTGGTCAACGGTGTCCCCGTAATCGAAGAAGGAAAGATGACGGGCGCATTACCAGGCAAAGTACTTCGTGGACCCGGGTACTTGCCGTAGCTAGAACTAGTTTCGTAAATGGGTTTGGGTAGCGCCCGGTTTCTGTAGTCCGCCCTGATCAGGGCCGCCAAAAAATGCGGGCCAAAGAGACTGCGTGAAAACTAGAATGTCGATGACAGAAGACGGGACTCGCTCTTCCTTTCCACCACCCGGCACCGTAGAGCTGGCCTTCAGTCCAGCGTCACGGCCCATAAAGATGGGCTTTAGCCCCAGAGGTATGGGTTCAGCTTCTACGCGGCGCACACTTCTGTGCTGCGATCCAGCTTGTGAAACCGCAACCTCAGTCGCCTAGGTACCCGTCCTTCAACCCGGCACCGTAGAGCTGGCCTTCAGTCCAGCGTCACGGCCCATAAAGATGGGCTTTAGCCCCCGAGGCGAGCTTCATCGCTGAGTGGCCGTAATGGACGCGACATGCGGCTCTTCCAGCGCCCCAGTAACCACAAACCCGTGCCCGCCACGACGTTGAAACTTGAGATCCAGCTTGTGCCCAAACGAAGCCACCCCGCTCATGTCATAGATGCCTTGCGCGTTCTCAAGTTTGCCTTGCGTAATGACCACGAGGGCTTTTCCCGTGGTAAGCGTACCGCGAACATGCTGAAACTTGAGCGGGCTGGCGCTCAGCCCGAAGCGCGGAAATGCCCCATCCTGCGCGTCCACGGTAAATGTTCCACGAGCGGAACTTTCCAGGTCAACGGCGCTCCAGCCGGCAAAGTTCAGCTCATAAGTCCCGCGCGTCGTTCCCGTAATCCAG
>JAYTQD010000340.1:0-1378 GCA_043746935.1 Acidobacteriaceae bacterium
ACGCTGGACAAGCTGGGTGTGAAGTTCCACGGCGACCATCGCTACGAATATAAGAACGCCTACAACATCTACACCGAAACGCAATACACCGCCGCGCACAAGGAAGCCAACAGCAAGGTCATGAACTCGTGGTTCGCCCAGATGAAGAGCGGCATCAGCGAGGGCGCCACATTGATCCGAACCAGTTCGAGGCACTGGTCGACAAGGGACCTTTTCTCGGCAAGGAAGCGCTCGACGCCAAGCTGGTGGATGGCATGGCCTATCGCGACGAAGTTTACTCACAGGTAAAAGAAAAAGCTGGCAGCGGCGCCGAGTTGCTCTATCTCTCGGAATATCTCTACCGCGCCGGACGCCCGCACGATAGCGGCAAAACGGTCGCCCTGATTTACGGCGTGGGTCAGGTGATGCGCGGCAAGAGCGACTTCAGCCCCGTGAACGGCAGCGTCACCATGGGTTCCGACACGGTCGCGGGCGCATTCCGAACCGCCATCGACGACAAGGATGTCAAGGCAATCTTGTTTCGCGTCGATAGCCCAGGTGGATCCTACATTGCCTCCGACACCATCTACCGCGAAGTCCTTCGCGCCCGCAAAGCAGGGAAGCCGGTCATCGTTTCCATGGGCAATCTGGCTGGCTCAGGCGGATACTTTGTCGCCATGGCTGCGGACAAAATCGTCGCTGAGCCAGGGACAATCACCGCGTCCATCGGAGTGCTCGGCGGAAAAATGTATGCCGCCGGATTCTGGAACAAGCTCGGCCTCTCGCACGATGAAATCCACACTTCGCAAAACGCCACCATGTTCACCACCACGCACGACTACAACGACACGGAGTGGCTGCGCTTCGAGGCTTGGCTCGACCGCGTGTACGTCGACTTCACAGGAAAAGTAGCCGAAGGCCGTCATCTTCCTAAAGAGAAAGTCCTAGAAATTGCCAAGGGTCGCATCTGGACCGGGGAAGACGCCAAGGCTATCGGATTGGTGGACGAACTCGGAGGTTTTGACACAGCGGTGCAGTTGGTGAAGAAGTCGATCAACGTATCCGAAAACGACGACATCAAGCTGACCGTTTATCCGAAGCGCAAGAAGCTCTACGAATTGCTCCTCCCCAGCGATGCAGACAACAGTGAGAAAGCTGCCGCAACCCAGGCATTAGCGGCGATGTTCCAAACCATGCAACCGGTGGCGCGCAATCTAAAAACGCTGGGCTTAACTGAAGACGGAAGCAGCAGCCGGGATCGTGGGGAAAATGTTCTTACCATGCCGGAAATCGAGCCGCAGCGGTAGCCCACGCGGTAGCGGCAAGAAATGCTTTTGCTTCTAGGACCACAAAGCCTGTAAGCTTACCCTCGCAGTAGAAACAGAGCCATA
Organism: Acidobacteriaceae bacterium; assembly: GCA_043746935.1. GTDB lineage: Bacteria > Acidobacteriota > Terriglobia > Terriglobales > Acidobacteriaceae > JANXUC01. Next base: position 1,371 of record JAYTQD010000340.1, read on the forward strand.
AAACTAAG
>JAYTQD010000341.1:0-3809 GCA_043746935.1 Acidobacteriaceae bacterium
CGCATTGTTGATGTAGGCACGGGGTCAGGCTGCATCGCCCTGGCCCTCGCCAAAGAATTGCCCTATGCCGAGATTCACGCTGTTGATATTTCTCCCGCCACCCTCGAAATCGCACGCGCGAACGCTGCGCGGCACGGCTTGAGCGAATGCATTCGATTTCAAGAAAGCGACCTGCTCGATGTCTTTTCCCATAGTGCAGCGGACTTCGACTTCGTCGTCTCGAATCCACCCTATGTCAGCGACTTGGATAAAGCGTCCCTGCAGTCCGAAGTCCGCGACTTCGAGCCGCATACGGCGCTATTTGCGGGGCCAACTGGCCTGGATGTTATTGAACGCCTGATTCCACAAGCACAACACGCTCTCAAGCACGAAGGGTGGCTCCTGATGGAGATTGGCAAGGGCCAGGGCTCAACGACACTGGAATTGCTTCGGAATTGGAGCCGCGTGGCTATTGAGCCGGACCTGCAGGGAATTCCCAGAGTCGTTACGGCTCAACAGCCCTAGTCCGAGTCACCAGGATTCGAGGAAAAGGCCGTCGATGGCCTCAAAGTGGGAATCTCTGCTTACGAGAGTCAGGTTGTGATCGAGAGTGAGTGCTGCAATCCACACATCGTTCTCCGGAATCGGTCGGCCTTTCTGTCTAAGACCGTTCTTGACTTCGCCGAAGCGGCGTGCGGTTCGGGCATCACAGTTCAAGACCACAAAAACTCGCGCTAGATCATTCACCTTTCTCAGATTTTCCTCTTTCCGGCTTGATGCCATGGCCCCGTAATAGAGCTCTCCAAGTACAATGCTGGGGATGAATAACATTGGGTTGGATTCCAGGCGCTCACGGAATGAGGGTTCATCGGCAAACATTGCGATTACGATGTTGGTATCTAGAAGGAAGTTACCACTCATGGGCATCAATACGTTCACAACCCTGACGAATTGCTTCTGCCATGTTCTGCGCATCTTGGGTGGTCATTGAGCCCACAAAAGGCAGCAGCGCCCGACCCGGTGTACCAGTAACTGACGGCACAGGACCGGAACCCGCTTCAGCTCCGCCTCGACGATCGTACTCGCCCTCATACCAAACGACTAAATACCGATATTTCTCCGGCAGTTCCTCTGCGGAAGGATGTGTGCGCCCCTTTCGGCGGTGGGGATGAAAGTCGTCTCCCGTCCGGTACAGACGACGGCGGCCACGCGCTGTCTCGTGCAAGAAGCGATGCTCCGCAGGATTTGGCGCTTTGGAAGCGACGCAGTGGTTTGAGGCGTGAACCTGCAGGCCCGGACGGTATTCGTCGAGTGGTTCTCGCAGGATGCGGTCAACTAACTCCTTTACTGAGAAATCGGGTCGCCCTTCGCTTTGCAGGAGCGCTGCTGCGATCCAGACTTCATTCGCAATCGTCATGGTCTGTGCCTCAAAATACTACACAATAATAACATACAAACCTTACTAAACATACACACATAACAAGCATCGCGGGAATTCCTAGGTAACTTATTGATTTATTAAGCTATTTCAGTGCTTCCACAGGTAGGATCTCTTCCACATCCACCAAGGGGGTAGGATAGTTTCCGGTATAACAGGCGGTGCAGTAGGTCGTCTTCTCACCCTCGGCGCACGCTTGCTTCAGGCCCGGAAGCGACAGGTAGCTCAGCGAATCGGCTTCCAGGTACTCGCGAATTTCTTCCACCGTCTTGACAGCCGCAATGAGGTGCTTTTTGTTGGGCGTGTCCACCCCGTAGAAGCAGGGCGAAATCGTCGGTGGACAAGAAATGCGCATGTGCACTTCGCGCGCTCCGGCGTTGCGCACCATGCGAACGAGTTTGCGGCTGGTGGTACCCCGTACAATCGAGTCGTCAATCAGAATCACGCGCTTACCTTCCAACACGGCGCGCACGGGATTGAGCTTGAGCTTGACCCCAAAATCGCGCACACTCTGGCTCGGCTCGATAAAAGTCCGCCCAATGTAGTGATTGCGGATGAGGCCAAACTTAAAGGGAATTCCGCTTTCGCTGGCATAACCCATGGCAGCCGTTACACCGGAATCCGGAACCGGAACAACCAGGTCGGCATCCACCGGGGCTTCCCGCGCGAGCTGGCGGCCCAGTTCCTCCCGGCTCTGATGCACAGCGCGTCCGAAAACCATGCTGTCCGGCCGCGAGAAATAGACGTGCTCGAAGATGCAGCTCGATTGCGCCAGGGACGGTGAATAGAAGCGTGAGGAAACCCCTTCCGATCCCACGACCACCATCTCTCCTGCTTTGACTTCACGCAGGTACTCAGCGCCAATCAAATCGAAAGCGCAAGTTTCGGAAGCAAAAACGATGGTGTCGCCAATCTGTCCCGGCGCCGCCGGGATGCGGCCCATGGCCAGCGGACGAAATCCGCGCGGATCGCGAGCGGCATAAATATGGGTCGGCGTGACCATGACCAGGGAAAAAGCGCCTTCCACGCGGCGCAGGGAATCGGCCAGCGCCTCGGGCAGCGTCTTTTCCCGTGAGAGCGCCAGCAGGTGCACCATCACTTCCGTATCGCTTGTTGTTTGAAAAATGGAACCTTGCGCCTCCAACTTCCGGCGCATGGAACTAGCGTTCACCAGGTTTCCGTTGTGCGCCAGGGCAATCATCCCCTTGTTGGACTGCACCATGATAGGCTGGGCGTTGAGCAGCGCCGAATCGCCCGCCGTGGAGTAGCGTGTGTGGCCGATGGCATGGATACCGCGCAGTCCGGCAAGGACTGTCGGCGTGAAAATGTCCGCCACCAATCCCATCGCCTTGTGCGCATGGAGCTGCACGCCATTCGAGGAAACGATGCCAGCCGATTCCTGCCCGCGATGTTGCAGCGCATGCAGACCGAGGTAGGCAAGTTTCTCGGCCTCGGGGTGGTTGTGGATCGCCACCACGCCGCACTCTTCGTGAAATTTGTCGCTTTTCGGCATAGGTTTAATCCGCAGCCACGGTCGCCGATTCCGAGCGCAGCGCTTTCTCCAATGCGCCTTCGAAAACATCCTTCAAATTCGCCACCGTCGCGGAAATCACGGTCTTCCCGTCCAAGGCAATTTCGAAATTCTTCGCGGCAGTTTCCCCAATCGTTTCCGAGGTGATGCCGTGTTGCAGTGCTAGTTGTTGGATTCGTTTGACCTGCAAAGGGTCGCAGGAGATCACAATTCGGCTGGCATCCTCGCCAAAGAGCACGCATTCATGGGGCAAGTCATTGGCCGCAAGATGCACGTTAGCGCCGATACCCTTCTGGAAGCAGCACTTCGCCAGCGCCACGGCCAAGCCGCCTTCCGAGCAGTCATGCACCGAATCCACGAGGCGCGCCTGGATGATTTCAATCACGCACTTGATGAGCGCGGCTTCTTTTTCGAGCTCGAGCGCCGGAGGAAACCCCCAGAGTACATCCAGAATTTCCTTGGCGTAGTCGGAGGAGCCGAATTCTATTTCGGCGTCGGTCGCGTCGCCGGGTTCGGAGCCACGCAGTAGGATAATGGTGCGGCTAGGCTCGCGGAAATACATATGCGCGGTCGCCTCAACATCTTCCAGAATGCCAACAATGCCCAGCACCGGGGTTGGATAAATACCTTCACCCAGAGTCTCGTTGTACAGACTGACATTGCCGCCCGTGATGGGGATCTCAAGCTCTTCGCAGGCCTTGGTGATGCCATCAATCGCCTGCGAAAGCTGCCACATGATTTGCGGCTTTTCTGGATTTCCAAAATTCAAACAATTGGTTCCGGCCGCGGGCGTCGCACCCACGCAGGCCACATTGCGCGCGGCCTCCGCCACGGCATGCATTGCTCCCAGCTTGGGATCGA
>JAYTQD010000342.1:0-3804 GCA_043746935.1 Acidobacteriaceae bacterium
GCAGAACCTCGAATGCAGTTTGAAGAATTGCAGTTTCAAGAAGAAACTCCCCGCCCTGATGTCGTTCCTACTAATCGCCACGCTAGCGGGCGCGCAGAACCAGGCCCACTCCCCAACCTATAAATACTTTCGCCTCGGCAACGCCCAAGACGCCACCACGAAAGCCACTCCCGGATACGCGCTCATGGGCGGCGGATCCGATCTCGATGAAGCCTTCCGCTGGCTCTGCGATAAAGACCCCGGCGGAGATTTCCTCGTCCTCCGTGCCGCTGGCGACGACGACTACAACTCCTACATCAAAGACCTCTGCCACTCCAATTCGGTCGCTACACTCATCATTCCCGACCGCAATTCCGCAGCCGACCCCAGAGTCGCTGAACTCATCCACCAAGCCGAAGCCATCTTCATTGCCGGAGGCGACCAGGCCCGCTATATCAATTGGTGGCAACACACCCCCGTGCAAGATGCTCTCAATGCCCACATCGCCGTCGGCAAACCCATCGGCGGAACCAGCGCGGGATTAGCCGTGCTCGGAGAATTCATCTACTCCGCCCAAGGCGACGCCCCGGACGATCCCGACCTCAAGTCCATCCAAGCCCTCGCTAACCCCTACTTCAGCCGCGTCACCGTCCGCCGCGACTTCCTCAATATTCCCCTCCTCCACAACACGCTCACCGACTCGCACTTTGCCAAGCACGATCGCATGGGCCGCACTCTCACCTTCCTCGCCCGCATCGTACAAGACGGCTGGTCCTCCAACCCTCGCGAGATTGCCATCGACGAAAAAAGCGCGGTTCTGGTAGAACCAGACGGTTCCGCACGTGTCATCGGCTCCGGCAAAGGCGCGTATTTTCTCTCTATCGAGAAGCCTCCACAAACTTGCGCCGAGAATACTCCGCTCACCTTCCGCGATATCACCGTCTACCACGGAACCCCCGGCTCGGAATTCAACGTAAAAGAGTGGAAAGCCAAAAGCGGCGCCAACTATTCCCTGTCCGTAGTAGCTGGCCAAGTGCAAAGTACGCAGCCCAACCACGAGATTTACTGATCTTCAAGGGTTACCGCTCGACAGATTTACGGCTTGATCTAGTCACCCACGCGCACAGACTGCTATACTTTCAAGATTGCACCAGCTTCCCCGGAGCAATCCGCACTGTTCCCAAACAGCGCACGTGGCCAGGTAGCTCAGGTGGTAGAGCGCAGCCCTGAAAAGGCTGGCGTCGGCGGTTCAAGTCCGTCCCTGGCCACCATGTTTTCTAAGGATTTTAGGGATCGCTCACTCCAACTCCGCTTTCCAAAGTGCAAGATTTCGAAACTTGACGCCGCGCCTTGACCGACCGGTCGTATTGTTCTTGCGCAACCTTACAGTGTGCAAAGTTTCGCATCTTGACAGCCCTCCACCAGCCTGTCAGCATTCTCCTCTGGCTTTGTGAGTAGCCTTCCGCAAGTCGGGCAAAACGCCGTGTTGAGGCCTGTTCGCGCTTTTCCGACTCTGTCCTGGGTTCTCACTTCGCTACTTTCCTGGAGGTTCTTGATGCGAAACAAATCGCTCTTTCTCGTCTCCGCAGGACTCGTTCTAATTCCAAATCTTCTCTTCGCCGCTCCCAAATCTGGCAAGAAACATCACCATCCAACCGTAAACCAAACCAGCCAGAAATCTCTGGACGCCCGCCGCATGCAGATGATGCGCGAAGAATCCCTTCCCGGCCGCATGAAGGACGCCGGCGAACCCGCTGGTGGCCCCAACACCTTCGAAATGGAAAAACTAGCCAACCGTGCCTATCCCGGCAAAGACATCCCCTTGCAGTTCTCGCAAACCGCCAAGCAGAACTTTGCCCGTGTTCACGCTGAATCAGCGGCGGGCATCCGCGGAGCCATGATCGCCAACGGATGGACTGCGCTCGGGCCCACGGTTGCGCAATATCCAGCTGTCCTCGGACGCACCGGAGTCGCCTATGTAGCGTCCGGCCGCATCTCAGCTCTCGCCATTGAGAACAGCTGCACCCGCTCCCGTTGCCGCCTTTACGTCGGCGCTGCCGGCGGTGGGGTCTGGAGAACTGACAAAGCTCTGCTCCAAACTCCCATCTGGAAGAACATTTCCGACGGCTTTTTTGCCACCAACGCCATCGGCGCCATCACCATCGACCCCACCGATCCCAGCGGCAACACCGTCTACGTTGGCACCGGCGAACCCAACGCCAGCGCTGACTCCGGCGCAGGCCAGGGCATCTACAAATCCACCGACGGCGGCGACAGCTGGTCCCTCCTGGCAGGTAGCGCCTTTGCCGTCAACCGCTCCATCAGTAACGTGATCATTGACCCCACCAACTCCAACAACATCTACGTCGGCACCACTCGCGGCGTTCGCGGTTTCAGCGCCGTCATCGGTGGCGGTACCGGCAACCCGCCCCCGCCCACTGGCCAGCCCGTCGGCCTCTACCAATCCACCGACGGCGGCAACACTTTCAACCTCATCTTCGCTCCTGCCAACATCACCGGATTCAGTGAAGGCGTGAACGAGGTAGCTCTCGATCCCAGCAACTCCAAGATCGTCTACGCCTCCGCCTTTGGGCTCGGCGTTTTCCGCAGCGCACCCTGGGATCAAGCTGGCTCCTTCCAGCAGGTCTTTGTCTCTCTGGGATTTGTCCCGACGCAGGGCGACTTCTTCGCCCGCTCCGCTTTCGCTCTCACCAGCAAGAGTGGTCACACCCGCATGTATGTCGGGGATGGCGGCGGCAACGGTGGCCCTCCAGGACAACCCGGTGCCGGTGTCTGGCGCAATGACAACATGAACCAGGCCGCCTCGGTTCTCGTCGTCGCCAACGCTAACGGCCCCAGTTGGAAGTCTCTCACTAGTTCCAATGTCGCCGATCCTGGCTACGCTACCTACAACTACTGCACCGGCCAGTGCTGGTACGACAACGCCATCTACACTCCGCACGGCCAGCCTGACACCGTCATCGTAATCGGCTCCTTCGTTTACGGTGAAGCAGGAAGGCTTTCCAACGCCCGCGGCGTGCTTCGTTCCACAACTGCTGGCGATCCTGATCCCGCCAACAACAACCGCACCTTCACCGATATGACGTTTGACGCCACTTCCACCACCACTCCCAACTCCATCCACCCAGATCAGCACGCTCTCGTCTTCAAGCCGAGCGACCCGAACGTCTGGTTTGAAGGTTCCGATGGCGGCTTGGTCCGCTCCAGCGGCGCCTACGCCGATGTCTCCAGCGTCTGCGCCGGTCGCGGCCTCAGCACCGATGGCACCACCACCTGCCAGCGCCTGCTCTCGTCCGTGCCCACCAGACTCGCCAACCTCAACACTGGCTTGAACACGCTCCAGTTCCAGAGCCTTTCCATCAATCCCAAGAACCCCACCGGCGAACTGCTCGGCGGAACTCAGGACAACGGCACCTTCCGTTACCAGGGCACGAATACCTGGCCCCAGACCATATTCGGTGACGGCGGGCAATCCGGCTTCAACGCCAAGACGCCCAGCACCCGCTTCCACACCTACTTCGCACCGCAGGTCGACATTAACTTCCACGGCGCGAACCCGCTGGGCTGGGATTGGATCTCCGACCGCTTCTTCGCCGCGCCGGCTGAGGGCTGGTCGTTCTATATTCCGATCATCGCTGATCCAACCACCGCCAAGGCCGGCACCATGTTCGCCGGACTCCAGGGCATCTGGCGCACTCGCGACAATGGCGGTCAGCAACCTTCCCTCGACCTCCACTGCAACGAGTTCTTCGGTGACTTCACCATCACCTGCGGCGACTGGGTCGAACTCTCCAGCCCCTCAGG
>JAYTQD010000343.1:0-10118 GCA_043746935.1 Acidobacteriaceae bacterium
ATCGATCGAAACAATATCGCCCACCGCCAGCTTGCGCTTCTCGGAAGGAATCCCGTGCACAATCTCCTGATTGATCGACGTACACAGAACACAGGGATAGTCGTAATATCCCTTGAATGCTGGTTTCGCGCCAGCATCCTGAATCATTTTTGCGGCGATGCGCTCGAGGCCCATGGTGCTGACCCCGGGCTTCACAGCGGCTTTCAAAGCATCCAAAATCTCGCGGACTAAATGTCCGCTGCGCCGCATCTTCTCGATTTCCGCCGCCGACTTGCAAACAATCGCCATTCGTGTCGTTTCTTAACTTAGCGCTCTTAACTCTGCGCTCTTAAATCACCGCTCACCTTCAATGGCCCACACTATCATCGCCGTCACTTCATCCATGGGACGATCCGCGTCTATCGAAACCAGCTGCTCTTTCGCGGCGTAGAAACCCGCCACGGGCCGCGTCTGGGCTTCATACGCCCGAAGACGCTCCAGGATCACTTCCTCACGGTCATCGTCGCGAAGGATCAGCTTCGAGCCGTCCACGTCACAGGTCTCATTCACGCGTGGAGGCTGAAAATGAACGTTATAGATGCGATTGCAGTTAGGACAGGACCGCCGCCCAGTAAGCCGCATCTTCAGAAGATTATAGTCGACGTTGAAGCGGATCACAATTGGGCCGTCGTGGTCGTGCCTCGGTTTGTCAAAGAACTCGCTTTCGAGGAAGGCTTCGAGCCATCCGGCCTGGGCCGGGGTTCGAGGGAAGCCATCCAGGATGTACCCACGCTTGCAATCCGGCAAGCGTAGGCGGGTTGCCACCATATCGCAGACCAGATTGTCAGGTACCAACTCGCCGCGGGCCATAATTTGATCGGCCCGCCTTCCCAGTTCCGTGCCGCGCCTTACGTTATCGCGGAGCAAATCACCGGTGGAAATCTGCGGGATTCCATAACGCTCGGATATACGTTTACCCTGCGTTCCCTTGCCCGCTCCCGGCGGCCCCAGGAAAATCAGGGGGCCAATTTTTTTTTCGCCTCCGTCCGGGACGTCATCACCCGGAACGGTGCGGCCATTGTTTAACGTTGCCAACTCTGTCGTCCACGAATGCGTCCGCTACGCGGGGTGAAGCCGTCGTAGTGGCGCATAATCAGCTGCGCTTCGATCTGTTGCACGGTGTCCATCGCCACGCCGACCACGATGAGCAACGACGTGCCGCCAAAATAGAAATTCACGCCCAGGCCATTCGTGATCCACGAGGGCAGCCTCTCGAAGAAGCGGCCAACCAGAAACAAGTGGTTGAGGCGGATCCCGGCCAGCATCCATTCGGGGATAAACGAAATGATGATGAGGTAGAGCGCGCCGACCAGCGTAAGACGCGTGAGCACGGCATTGATGAAATCACCCGTACGTTTACCCGGACGTATGCCGGGAATAAACCCGCCATGCTTGCGCATGTTGTCGGCTACATCATTGGGATTGAAAACAATGGAGATATAAAAGTAGGCGAAGAAAATAATACCCAGGGCGTAGAGGAGCGTGTAGAGTGGCTCGCCGAATTTCAACCAGTCGAGGATGGGACCAACAACGCGGTTGTCCTTAAAGGTAGCGAAGATCATCTGTGGCAGGGTAATGATGGAAGAAGCAAAAATGACCGGCATGACGCCGCCCGCGTTGATCTTGAGCGGCAGGTGCGTCGACTGACCACCCATGACGCGACGCCCAACAATGCGCTTGGCATACTGCACCGGGATGCGGCGTTCACTACGTTCCACAAAGATAATAAAGGCCACGATGGCGACCATGACCACCAATAAGATGGCGATCCAAAGAGGAGTACCCGCGCCCCAAGCGCCGGTTTGCACCTTCTGAAAGAGTTCCTTGATGCCGCGTGGGAGACCGACCACAATGCCGGAAAAAATGAGCAGCGACATACCGTTGCCGATGCCGCGTTCGGTAATCTGCTCGCCCAACCACATGATGAACGCAGTACCTGTGGTGAGCGTGAGCACCGTCATAATGATGAAGCCCGGGCCCGGGTTAATCACAAAATCCCCTTGCCTCTGCAGGCCGATGGCGATGAAGAGGGACTGGATGCCGCCCAGGATGACGGTGAGGTACCGCGTCCACTGGGTGATCTTGCGGCGCCCGAGTTCTCCTTCTTTTTGCAGCTTAGCCAGCGGCTCGTAAACGACCGTGAGCAATTGCAAAATGATGGAGGAGGTGATGTAGGGCATGATGCCCAGGGCAAAGACGGTAAGTTTGCGGGCGTTGCCGCCGCTAAACATGTCGATGAAGCCGAGGAAAGATCCGCTATTGCGTTCAAAAAGTTGGGCCAGCTTCTCGGCATTGATGCCGGGCGTGGGAACGTGCGCTCCCAAGCGGTACACCGCCAGCAACCCGAGCGTGAAGAGGACGCGCTTGCGCAGATCCGGGACGCGAAAGATGTTGGCCAACTTCTCGAACAGGTTCATTACGCCAAAACCTCAAACTTGCCGCCGGCGCTGGTGATTTTCTCCTGCGCGGACTTGGAAAACTTGTGGGCTTTCACGATAAGGGCGGTTTTTAGCTCGCCTTCGCCGAGGACCTTGATGCGATCCGACTTGCGCTTGGTAATGTGGGCTTTTTTGAGCACTTCGGGGGTGATTTCGCTGACGCCGAGTTCGAGCAGGCGGGCGAGATTCACAACCACATACTCGACGCGGAAGATGTTGGTGAAACCGCGCTTGGGCAAGCGGCGGTGAAGCGGCATCTGGCCGCCTTCAAAACCGCGCATCATGCGCGAACCGCTGCGGGAGCGCTGGCCTTTGTGGCCACGGGCGGACGTTTTCCCCATGCCGGAACCCATACCACGGCCCACACGTTTGCGGTTTTCCGATGCTTTTTTCGGCGCTCGAACTGTCGAAAGATTCATAACTCGCTTTCCCTCGGGGACTCAACTCCCCATTTTTTGGCTCTGGTTTTACAGAACCTCCTGTCCCCAGCTTAGCTGGCGGGCAGAATCGTAACCAGATGCGGAACCTTGGCCACCATACCGCGAATTTCCGGCGTGTCCTGGCGCTCAATTACCTGACTCAGGCGGGTGAATCCCAGGCCCTTAATCACCAATTTGTGGTGTTTGGGGGCTTGGATGGCGGAAACCACCCACTTCAGTTTCAACATTGCAGATGGCTTTTTTGCCGTCATGATTAAAGCTCCTCGACCAGCTTGCCGCGCAACGCCGCGACGTCTTCTTTTCTGCGAAGAGCGGACAACGCCGCAAAGGTGGCCTTGATGACATTATGCGGATTGGTCGAACCAATCGACTTGGTCAGGACATTCTGAATGCCCACCGAAGTCATGACCGCGCGCACCGCGCCGCCCGCAATGACGCCCGTTCCTTCCGGCGCCGGCTTCAGCAGCACACGCCCTGAACCATAACGCCCGAGAGAGATGTGGGGAATGCTGGTCTGCGTCATGTTGACGCGGATGAGATTCTTCTTCGCCGCCTCGATGCCTTTGCGAATGGCCTGGGGCACTTCGCGGGCCTTGCCGGAACCGAAGCCAACCACGCCGGCCGATGGATCGCCGACAATCACCAGCGCGGCAAAGGACATGTTCTTACCGCCCTTGACGACCTTGGTGACGCGGTTGATGGTCACGACCTGGTCTTTCAGCTGAAACTTATTGGGGTCGAGCTTTTTGATCACAGTAGGCATTCTGCCGCTCTCTTTTCCTGATGTTAGAACTGTAAACCGGCTTCGCGCGCGGCATCAGCCAGCGCCTTCACCCGGCCGTGATAAATGTAGCCACCACGGTCAAACACAACCTGCTTGATGCCTTTGGCTTGGGCTCGTTCGGCGACAACCTTGCCAAGATCCTTGGCCGCGGCGAGGTTTCCCCCGGTCTTGCGGTCGCCCTTTTTGCCCTCGGCGGTACTGGCTGCAACCAGCGTGGTGCCGCTGAGGTCGTCGATGACCTGCACATACACGTTGTTCAGCGAACGGTACACGCTAAGGCGCGGACGCGCAGGCGAGCCCTGCACCTTTTTGCGGATGCGAGTATGGATCCGTACGCGATTCGTATTGCTTGAGAGTTTCGTCAGCATAATGTGTTCGTCCTAAACTTGTGGCTTATCACTACTTGGCGCCGGTCTTACTTGGCGCCGGTCTTGCCAACCTTCTTCTTCAACTTCTCGCCCGCGTAACGCACGCCCTTGTTCTTGTAAGGGTCGGGTGGGCGCAGGGAGCGCATTTCCGCCGCCACTTGTCCCACTTTTTGGCGGTCGATTCCGTTGAGCGTGATGCGGGTTTGCTTCGCGTCTACCGCGGCATCAACACCGGTAGGCAAGGGATACTCAATGGGATGGGAAAAGCCCAGGCTGAACACCATGGTGCCTTTGCCTTTCATTTCCGCGCGATAGCCCACGCCCACGATTTCGAGTTCGCGCTGCCAGCCCTTAGTGACACCTTCGACGGCATTGTTGACCAGAGCGCGTGCTAAGCCATGCACCGCGGCCTGCGAGTCATTCTCGCGGATGGCGGTCAGCGTGCCATCTTTTTGCTCGAGGCGGATGCCCGCCGGTAGCGGCGTCTCCACTTTACCCTTCGGTCCCTGGACGACAACAACGTTGCCGTTGACCTGAATTTTGACGTCCTTCGGAAGGACGATCGGCTTTTTCCCAATACGCGACATAGCGACTCTCTGTTCTCGATTTCCCGAACCTTAATTTCTAAAACGACCGTGCCCGTTCAGACTTGGATACCTGACCTTCTTACCAACTTACCAAATCTGGCAAAGCAACTCACCGCCCAAGCCTTGCTTGCGCGCCTGACGTCCGGTCATAACGCCTTTCGGCGTGGTCAAAATATTGATGCCGAGTCCGCCGAGGACGCGCGGGATCTCGGTGCGTCGCACGTAGACGCGGCAGCCGGGGCGCGACACGCGCTCGACGTTGGAGATGGCGCCTTCGTTGTTGACGCCATACTTCAAGTAGATGCGGATGACCTTGTGGCCCTCTTCCTCCGCCGGCTTGAAGTTCGCGATGTAGCCCTCTTCCTTGAGAATACGGGCAATCTCCGCCTTCAGCTTGGAGGCGGGGACATCGACTTTTTGGTGCCGCGCGTGGAGCGCATTGCGCAACCGCGTCAACATATCTGCGACCGGATCGGTCAACCTCATCGTTTTGCTTCTCCTCGAACTGCCGTCCGTTTGCCGCGGCGGTGGTGCTTGTGGTTCACGCCGCGGAACCTGCAACGGCTCCGTTTCCCGCGCGCCCTAACGACTGCGCGGCGGGTCTTGCTACTTATTCAAACTCTTGCAACCCTACCAGGACGACTTCATCACGCCTGGAATGTCACCTTGCAGCGCCAGCTTGCGGAAGCACAAGCGGCACATGCCGAACTTGCGCAAGAAGGCCCTGGGACGCCCGCACAGATTGCAGCGGTTATGCTGGCGGCTGGAAAACTTCGGCTTTCTTTTGTCTTTTACGCGTTTTGCTGTAGTTGCCATTTTGCTCCCAATCTATTTGCTTCCAATCTCAAGGTCGAACTCTTGCTAGGCGGCGCGGAACGGAAAGCCGAGACCGCGCAGCAAAGCGCGGGCATGGTCGTCGCTCTTCGCCGTGGTGACAATGGTCAGGTTCATTCCCTTCAGCTTGTCCGCCTTGGCGTAGTCGATTTCCGGAAAAATCAACTGGTCCTGCAATCCGAGCGTGTAATTGCCCCGGCCATCAAAGGACTTGGTGGAAACGCCCTTGAAATCACGCACGCGTGGCAGCACGATGCTGATGAAGCGGTCGATAAATTCATACATACGGTCGCCGCGCAACGTGACCATGACACCGATCGGCATGCCTTCGCGCAGCTTGAAGGCGGCAATGGACTTCTTGGCCTTGGTCACCACCGGCTTCTGACCGGAGATCTGAGCCAGTTCCGCCACCGCCGGATCCATCAATTTCGCGTTCTGCGTGGCGTCGCCCATGCCCATGTTGATGACAACTTTTTCCAGGCGCGGGACAGCCATGGCATTGCCGAGCGACAGCTCCTTCATTAAAGCTGGAGCAATCTCCTGCTGGAAGCGAGCCCGAAGGCGCGGTTTTTCCTTGGAACTGTGCCGGGGGCGGCCTTTGTCTTTCGCTTCAACTTCGATTGCCGCTTTTTCCGTATTCTTCTTCGCCATCGCTTCTAACTTCCTCTCACGGTGTCCGGATGGGCTGCCGGAGCGTAAGCATTGATTTTTTCGTTTCCCAACTTCTTCAGCTCTACAACTTCAGTTCCGCAACTAATTCTTTTTGTTGCCATCCAAGCCGTTGCCGCAGCGGCGGCAAACGCGCACACTCTGATCGCCCTTGATCTCGTGCCCGATGCGCACGGGACGGTTGCAGGAAGAGCAGACCACCATCACGTTCGACAGGGCGATGCGGCTCTCCTGCTCGGCAATGCCGCCCTTGACGCGCGGCGGATTGGCCTTGACGTGCTTGCGGACCATCATGACGTGCTCGACTAGAAGCTTGTTGGCGTCAGGAAACACGCGCAATACGCGGCCCTGCTTGCCTTTGTCTTTACCGGCGATTACCTTGACGGTATCGTTGCGGCGAATCTCGATCTTCTTGCGTACTGTTATCCTTGCAGTCTTTGCCATTTCTTAGCCTTCACTCTTCAGCTTGGTGACTTGTTAACTTCGCTTGAACTTCGCTACTACAGAACTTCCGGGGCCAAGGACACAATCTTCAAAAACTTCTTGTCGCGGAGCTCGCGAGCGACCGGGCCGAACACGCGCGTGCCCACCGGCTCGCCGGCGTCGTTGATCAGCACCGCGGCATTCGTATCAAAGCGAATGTAGGTGCCATCGCGGCGGCGCTGCTCTTTCCGCGTGCGAACAATCACGGCCTTGACTACGGTGCCTTTCTTGGCCGTGCCGTCGGGCGAGGCTTCCTTGACGCTGGCCGTAATTACGTCGCCGAGGCTGGCGTGCGAACCCACGTCACCGCCGAGCGGCAGAATCATCTGCAACTTGCGGGCGCCGGAGTTATCGGCCACCTCGAGCATGCTGCGCATCATCACGGACATAAAATTCGATCTCCTGGTCTTTCCCGGTCAACTTCAGCCGTCAACTTTACCGGTTAACTTTACCGGTCAATTTCACCAGCCCGTCTCACCGGGCACAACCTCCGCACTAAACCGGCGGAGCAGCCACTTCCGGCGCCACTTCCGGCGCCAAAGATGAGCGGCGCACGATTTCGAGCAGACGCCAGCGCTTGAGCTTTGAAAGCGGACGCGTTTCTTCGATGCGAACGACATCGCCGACGTGCGCCTGCTTGTTCTCGTCGTGGGCGTAGAAGCGCTTGTCTCGCGACATGACCCGGGTATAGAGCGGGTGCGCAAACTTGCGCGTAACTTCAATGACGATGGTCTTCTGCATTTTCGTCGAAACCACTTCGCCCACCAGCACCTTCCGCTTGCTCTTGCGCGGGGAACTGGGCGTGGCGGAACCGGACTTGACGGAACCCGCTATTTTCGTTTCTGCCATTACTTTTTCTCCTGCTTCCGCGCGGCTTCAAGCTCGCGCTGGCGGGCAACGGTCTTCATGCGCGCGATGTCCTTGCGCAGCCCGCGTACCTTATTGAGGCTCTCGGTCTGGCCCATCTTCATCTGAAACTTCAGGCGAAAGAGCTGGTCCATGAGGTCTTTCTCCTGCTGGACGAGCTCGGGGCCGGTTAAGTTGCGAATCTTGTCGGTTTCCATGTCGTTATCTCAAATTTCCAATTCCAAAACTAATTCTTAAATGTGCCCTTCGCGCGCCACGAACTTCGTGCGCAACGAAAGCTTGTGCGAGGCCAGACGCATGGCTTCCATCGCATCCACGCGAGAGACGCCTTCCATTTCGAACAGAATGCGGCCGGGCTTGACGACGGCAACCCAATGATCGGGGGCGCCTTTGCCTTTACCCATACGGGTTTCGGCGGGCTTCTTGGTCACGGGCTTGTCCGGGAAAATCCGAATCCAGACCTTGCCGCCACGCTTGACGAAACGCGTGATGGCGATACGGCTGGCCTCAATCTGCCGGTCGGTGATGTAACCCGGTTCCAGCGTTTTGATCCCGAAATCCCCGAAAGCCAGCTGACTGCCGGTCCATGCTTTGCCGCACATGCGCCCGCGCTGTTGCTTGCGGTACTTTACTTTCTTTGGCATCAACATAACGTATTTCCCAGTTCCCGCTTTTCAGCCAATTTCTAGAAGTTCTCCGGAGACGCGCTCCGGTTCATTCTCTTCACAACGCTTGCGCTTTAGAACGCGTGCGCGGAATTAAAACGCGCCCGTGGGAGCTCCCGCCTGCGGCGACCGCTTCTTCGCCGGCGGCAGAATTTCTCCGCGATAGATCCAAACCTTGACGCCGATGATGCCGTAGGTGGTGTGCGCCTCGGTAAAACCGTAATCGATATCCGCGCGCAGCGTGTGCAGCGGCAGACGGCCTTGCAGGTACCACTCGGAACGGGCGATTTCATTGCCGTTCAGGCGGCCACCGACGCGGACCTTGATTCCTTTGCAGCCAAAACGTTGCGCCGAGTCTACCGACTTACGCATGGCGCGACGGAAGCCTACGCGTTTTTCCAGCTGCAACGCAATGGATTCCGAGACCAGCTGGGCATCCAGCTCGGGCTTGTGTACTTCCTGGATATCAAGATGCACATCGCGCTTGCTGCGAATTTGCAGGTCGGCCTTGAGCTTGTCAATCTCGGCGCCCTTGCGCCCGATGATGATGCCGGGACGCGCCGTGCGCACGATGATACGCAGCTTGTTGCCGGGACGCTCGATTTCAACCGAGCTGATGCCAGCCGACTTGAGCTTCTCTTTGAGCTCGGCCTTCAGCTTGACGTCTTCGAGCAACAGCTTGTCGTAGTCGCGCTCGACGAACCAGCGCGACTTCCACGGCTTGGTGTAGCCGAGGCGAAATCCGTAGGGGTGAACTTTTTGACCCATCGTGTCTCCTAAAATCCTGCCGCTAAATCTTTAACGACCTGCGCCCGTTTTTTCCCAATTGCGAGCCGCCGGCTTCTTTTTATTCTTGGACGCCGCAACTGTCTTGGCTTTCGCCGGTTTCACGCTCGAGGCAGACGCCTTGCCGGCGCCGCCCTTGATTTCAGCGCTTTTTGAAGTCCGCTCGCCCAGCACGATCACAATGTGAGCCATGCGACGGACATAGCGGAAGGCACGGCCCATCGGCGCGGGACGGATGCGCTTCAGGCGCGGACCATCGCCGGCTACGGCGCTTTTGACGACCAGATCGTCCACGTCCACGTCCAAGCCTTTTTCCTGGCTCAGATAGCTCGCGTTATCGACCGCCGAGCGCAGCAGTTTCTCCACCGGACCAGCGACTCGCTTTTTGGTGAAAGCCAGCGTGCTGAATGCGTCCGAGACTCTTTGCCCCTTGATGAGATCCAGCACGAGGCGCGCCTTTTGCGGCGACACGCGCTGGAACCGGGCTGTTGCTGTAAATTCCATAGCTCTCTCTCTTATCCCTACGCCTTCGGCGCTGCCGCGGGCCTAGCCGAAGCCTCGGATGCCGACTTCATCGAGTGGCCTTTAAAGGTGCGCGTCAGGCTGAATTCGCCCAACTTGTGGCCGACCATGTTTTCCGTCACGTAGACCGGGATGAACTTCCGTCCGTTGTGCACCGCGATTGTATGACCCACCATTTCGGGCAGGACGGTCGAGCGCCGTGACCAGGTGCGGACAACTTTCTTGTCGTTGCGGGCGTTCATGCCTTCTACCTTCGCCAGCAAGTGACCGTCGATGAATGCGCCTTTTTTGGTTGAACGTGCCATAAATCGTTTCTCGAATCCTGATGAAAATTCTGAACTGCGCTGCTTTTACTGCAAAAACATTTACTTCGACTTCTTGCGTCCCACAATAAATTTATCCGTGCGTTTGTTGTTACGCGTCTTGTATCCGCGCGTCGGCTGACCCCACGGCGTAACCGGATGACGGCCACCGCTGGTTTTGCCTTCACCACCGCCGTGCGGGTGATCCACTGGGTTCATGGACACGCCGCGGTTGTGCGGTTTTTTGCCCAGCCAGCGATTGCGTCCCGCCTTGCCGATGGAAATGTTTTCGTGGTCGGAATTTCCGACTTGCCCAATCGTGGCCATGCAATCC
>JAYTQD010000344.1:0-3792 GCA_043746935.1 Acidobacteriaceae bacterium
AGCGATCCCGGCCCAATCGTGATCAAGTCCGCCTGAGCAATGGCCGCTAACGTCTGCGGCAAAGGCTCGACATCCGCGGGTACCAGCACCAGCCGCACGATGCGCCCGCTGCTGGCGGTGATGTTGGTCTCGCCGCGCACGCGCGTGCCGTCCGCCATTTCCGCTTCGAGTTCGATGTGCGAAGTCGTAGCCGGGAAGATCCGTCCCCGAGAAGCCAGAATTTCCGACGAGTGTTGCACCGCGTCCGTGAAGTCCCCCGTCACAGCCGTGAGCGCAGCCAGAAAAAGATTGCCGAAGCTATGACCCTCCAGCCCCGACCCTTTTTCGAAACGATGCTGAAACAACCGGGAGAGCAGAGCCTCGTCCTCGGATAAAGCCACAAGGCAGCTACGAATGTCGCCGGGAGGCGGCATATTGAATTCTTTACGCAGACGACCACTCGACCCGCCGTCGTCACTCACCGTCACAATCGCGGAAAGCTCTGAAATGCAAGGCCGGGCGTCGGGAAGGGCGGCGGCGTCCCCAGGACGCGCCGTAAAATGCTTCAGCCCCCGCAAGATCGCCGAGAGGCCGGTCCCTCCGCCAATCGCCACCACCCGCAGTGGGCGAACTGCCCCCGCTGCCGAGCTAGCTGGTCCCTGATTCGCTGGCATGGAACTTGTCTTACTGCTCCGCCTCGTACCCTGTGGCGCCCATTTCCCCGCCCGGATCCGGGTAGAGCAGTTCCGTGAACCGCGGGTCTTCCACCAAATTATGGAAGTCACTGTCGTTCCGAGCCTGGAACCGAAGCTGCCCATTCACCGAAATCGCTTCGCCCAACCGCCGCAGCGCATCTTCCAAGTGCCCCGTCAGGCAATCCAAAGCCGCCAGCCCATACGTCACGTAGTCGCGTTGCCCGGGATTCTTCTGTAGCTTTTCCAGATGCTCCCGCGCCCCCACGTAGTCCCCCTGGTTCATCAAGGAGACTGCGTAGTCGTAGTGCTCTTCCGGCGTCTGGAAGTGGAGATCGTGCTTGACCGTAAGCTGGTTGCAGGTGCTCAAATGCACCCGCGCCCGGTCACCCAGCTCCCGGCTCGTACCTTCCAAAACCTTCTGGAAAGCGGCCTTCGCCTTGTCGAACTTGCGCTCCTGAAGAGCACGCAGTCCAACCTCGTAGTTTTGCACTGCCTGTGCAAATTTTGGGTCAATTGCCACGGTTTTCTTGGGGAGTACTGCCGTGGAAGCTTTTGCTACCTTGGAAGCATTTTTCGTAACCATATTTTTATCAATCACTTACGTTCGAAGATATCAACTGAAACTTTCCTGCTCGCGCTGGCTTGGAATGGAGGAGGTATACCTGCCGCCTGGTCTGACCAATACCTGCCTGTGGAAATCCTTCCAACCGGTCTGTTGGTTTAGTTCAGCGCCCCGGCTTGTTCCTGGGTCACATTCTTCCACTGCCCTTCAATAATACCTTTGCGAATCTGGGCGACAGTTTTGCCCTTCTGTTTTTCGCCGTAGGCGTAAAAAAGTTCCTTCATGCAGATGTCGCACTGCGCCCCATGCG
Organism: Acidobacteriaceae bacterium; assembly: GCA_043746935.1. Taxonomy (GTDB): domain Bacteria; phylum Acidobacteriota; class Terriglobia; order Terriglobales; family Acidobacteriaceae; genus JANXUC01. The sequence goes on from JAYTQD010000344.1 coordinate 1,547, forward strand.
TACCCTCAAAACAAGTCCGCAAGCTCTTATGCCCCATCCGATCACAATGGCAGAAGCAAGGAAGCTGGTGAAGCGTACTGGGGATTTTGGCTGCTAGTTCGTAGGCGTGGATCTGGGAGGGGCCGCCATTTTCGCCCCAGAGTTCTTCTTTTTTCAGGATGGGTGGTTGTTTGGAGCCTTTGGCAGGGGGGAGTTTGTTGTAGGCGGGTACGCCGCTGCTGTCCTGTTTGTCCGCGTATTGGGCGGACATGGTCAGGGTTACAAGGAAAAGGAATAGGGCCGTCAGGATTCGTTTCGACATGATTGGCTCGGACATGGAGAACCTTCCCGAATATTACGAGTCTGTGAATTATTCTACCGCGAATTGTGGCGCCGGGTACGGAGCTGGAAACGGGAAGTACATGGCAAAGGAGGTACGGCAACTTTGTCCAATCGTATAGAATGGGCCAGGAATATGGATGGCCCCCCCAATCCGATTGGCAGCGCTGAGGTTGTGCCTGCCGTAGTACCCGCAAACGGTAGGGCTGTTAGCGCCAATGTGCTGGGTTCTTGGCTGGGGAATCTGACGATTTCGCTTTTGACGGCTGCTTTTTTCGTGATCTTCCTTTACCAGCCGGTTAAGGTGGAAGGCACCAGCATGCTGCCGGGGCTGGAAGATCAGGAACGCATTTTCGTCAACAAGTTTGTCTACCGGCTAGAGCCGATTTCTCGCGGCGACGTGATTGTTTTTCGCTATCCGAAAGATCCTTCCAAGAGTTACATCAAGCGCGTCATCGGCGTGGCCGGCGACCGCATTCACATTGTCGAAGGTCTGGTCTACGTGAATGGCGAGCCGCTTTCCGAGGACTATGTGCCGCAGCAGTATGTGGACTGGCGCTCGCAGCCGGAAATTACGATTCCCGCCGGTTCGTTTTTCATGATGGGGGACCATCGGAATATGTCGAGCGATAGCCGTGATTTTGGGCCGGTGGCGGAGAAATTTGTCGTGGGCAAGGCTGTGTTTGGCTATTGGCCGGTGGAAAAGCTCGGGAAGGTGAGATAAGCGATGCGAGGGATCAGGATGTTCCGTTTATGGGTCAATGTAGCGCTGAGCCTCACCTTGCTCTCCGCGATTTCCCTGGCGCAGGCTCCCGAAGACGCACTTCTACAAGCTGACCGCGATTTCAATAAAGCCACGCAGGAAAAGGGTCTGGAAGGCTGGATGCAGTTCATGGCCGACGACGTCATCCTGCTGCGCGGCAAGGCTGTATTTGGCAAAGACGCCGTCCGCGCTGCCATCAAGGCCGATTGGGACGAGCCTGGATACTCGCTGACCTGGGAACCGAAGCGGGTTGAGCTTTTCAAGTCCGGCAAAATGGGCAATACGTCCGGACGCTGGACGTATCGCGGCAAGAACGAAAAGGGCGAGAAGATCACACTGCAAGGCGATTATCTTACTGTGTGGCAGAAGCAGGCCGACGAGTCGTGGAAGGTAATTTACGACGGCGGGACGCCTGACCCCACGGCAAAGTAGTTTCCTTTCTAGCCAGAAGTAAATGCCAAGCTTCGCGATAAGCCCAGACGGCGCATGGGCGGGTGTGGCTGTTGGAGAAAAAGACTAGAGTCGTGCGGCCCGCCAGGGCGGTGACGGGAATGATGTACCAAGTTTTTTCCGGCTCCAGATACACGACGATGAAGTCGACTTCCGATTTGAGATAAGGGACTAACGGCGATGAGGTTCTGCCTGAGGGAGAGAGGCGGCGGCCGGTGTGAACCTCGTAGGCATTCCCATGTCGCAGGGAGGAAGTGGTTTTGACCTGGATCCGCATGAGACGGTAGTCGTTGTCGACAATGAAGTCGTAGCGCTCGTTGTCTCCGAAGGGCTGGGAGACGGTAAGTCTCAGCTCGGTGGCGCGATGCAGAAAAGCGGTTTCCCCCAGTTCAAGCCTTCTTTTTGTCAAGTCCCGACACATCCTTTACAAAACGTCCCGAGACATCCTTTACAGTTTTGGGTGTGGGAGTGGGTCAGGAATCCAGCGGCGGGTGGCCCGGGCTTTGCCTTTGATCTTCTCAGCCTAACCCGGACAAGGGTGCCCGTCCTTGGCTTGGAGTTGTGACGTTTGGAACAATCGTGGTTTGTTCCATATTCTAGCTCTCGCTTCGAAGAGCAGATTCCTCCCGTTGGTCGGAATGACAAGACGTGGGGGGAGAAGGGCGGGGCAGTTCCAAAGGGGGATGGAATTTTCTGGGCGGGTTCTCGCGCATGG
>JAYTQD010000345.1:0-1369 GCA_043746935.1 Acidobacteriaceae bacterium
GTACGAAACGATTTGACCTGGGAGCAGAGCCCTGTCCGTTTTTGAAGCGACGTTACCCGATGCTAAATAGGCTCTTGTAACCTTCATCGCCCTCAAAAACGCCTTCGAACCGGGGCCGATTCATTGATATGCCGAAGAGAACTTTTCAACCGAATAACCGTAAGCGCGCCAAAAAGCACGGCTTCCGCTCCCGCATGGAGACGGTAGATGGCCGCGCCGTGTTGGCCCGCCGCCGGAAGCGCGGACGCTGGAAGCTGACTGTCAGCGACGAACGGGTCGTCCGCTACGCCAAAGCTGTCGCCTAACGCCATTACAGAATTGCAGGGCTCTTCGAACAACCGTGCTTTCCCGAAGAGCTCCCGCATCCTCAAACCGCGTGACTTCCGCAAAGTGTATGACGAAGGGACTCGTATGACCAGTCCGAGCTTTGCGGCTTTCCTGTTGCACGCTACGCCTGCCGCCAGTGCCGGCGACGGACCCCATTTTGGATTTACCACGCCACGGGCGCTCGGAAAAGCGGTCGTGCGCAACCGCATCCGCAGACGGATGCGCGAGGCTGTGCGTCTGGAGCAGCATTTGTTCGCACCTGGTTGGAGCGTCGTCTTCAACCCGCGGCGCGTGCTGGCCGCTGTTTCGTTTGAAGCCTTGCGTAAGGAAGTGGCGAGGGTGGCCGCGCGATGCAAGCCTTAACCCTATTCTTGTTGCGCCAGTACAAGCGTTGGATTTCTCCGCTGTTGCCCTCTGCCTGCCGTTTCTCGCCAACCTGCTCCGAATACACAATGGAAGCGGTTGCAAAGTACGGTGTGCTGCGCGGCGCGTGGCTCGGGTTGAAACGCGTGGGGCGTTGCCAGCCATTTTGTACAGGCGGGTATGATCCGGTTCGTTGAACCTGCTGTTTCATTTGTTCGTTGATATACATTGTAAGGAGAGCATCCGCACTCATATATGGCTGATCCGAATTTACCGAATCCTCTGAAGCCGAAGGAGGAGAAGTTCACCATGGAGAGCCGCTTCCTGATGTTCTTCCTTCTCATGATGGTGGTTTTGTCAATCACTCAGTATTTCTACAAGCCGCCCGTGCAACCCCCGGTGGCCAAGAAAACTGACAATGCTCCGACCCAAATCAAGCCTGAGCCACCCGCTAATGTTGCCGGCGCGAAGCCGGAAATCAAAGCGGTTGACGCCACGCCCCTAGGGCCGACACAGGCAGCGGCCGAGAGCACCATTACCATCGACACCGGCGTGTCCAAGGTGTTGCTCACCAATCGTGGCGGAGGTGCGGTTCGCAGTTGGATCCTGACAAATTTCAAAGACGCGGCAGACAAGCCACTGGAAGTGGTGGGGCAAGCGGGCAAAGGAACCATTCCCC
>JAYTQD010000346.1:0-23470 GCA_043746935.1 Acidobacteriaceae bacterium
CGAACTCAAGCTCGGCCACAACGCCGAACCAGGCTATTTTGCACAGGATCAGTACAAAGAACTCGACACCGAAGCCCGCGTGCTGGAAGACCTCGGCCAATTCTCCCCGGTCTCAACGCAGACGGAATTACGCAATCTACTCGGCTGCTTTCTCTTTCGCGATGACGACGTCTTCAAACCCATCGGTGTACTTTCCGGCGGGGAGCGCAATCGCTATGCGTTGCTGCGCATGCTGCTGCGTCCCACGAATTTTTTGCTGCTCGACGAACCCACCAACCATCTCGATATGCGCGCCAAGGACGTCCTCCTCGACGCCCTGCTGAAGTACACCGGCACAGTCGTTTTCGTGTCGCATGACCGCTACTTCATCGACAAGCTGGCGACACGCGTGTTTGAAGTGGCGGATGGTGGCGTCCAGGTGTATCCGGGTAACTACGAAGATTTCTTGTGGCGGAAACAGCAAGGCGGGAATGGGACGTCCGCCACGTTGGCCACAAACGGCGCAGTTCCCGCTCCCGCCATCGCCAGTAACGACCGCGGTTTGGATACGGACCAAGAAATCACCGACGCCAAAAGTAAGCGCCTCAATCCCATCAAGCGCAAGCAAATGCAAGAGCGCTCACGGGACATCGAAGAAGACATCGCCCGCGTCGAAGCCGCCATCGCCATCTGTGAAACCGGCCTGCTGAATTACGTGAGCGCGGAAGAAACCAAACGCCAGAACCTCGATCTGGAAAACCAACGCAAAGAACTCGAACAACTCATGGCGGAATGGGAAGAACTCGGCCAGGCGCTGGAAGCGGGGTAGAGAATCGATCAAGGCACCCAGCTTCTATGGACGCGAGCAGAACCCAACGGGCCTACCAGCTTCCCAGAAGCCGACTTCGGGCCCGCGTCGTTGAGACGCTCGTATCGTAAGGCTGCTAAGTGCGATGCTATTCAAAGCTGCAGGTGTTCAGCGTCCGTTGTCATCGGCGGTACACGCGCCGACTATTGCCTATATCTCGTCATCAAAAACCAGATTGTCGACGATTGTCGCACCCGTTTTCCAGGCGACATCCCAGTCGGGCTCCGGGCTCTCGAAAAGGATCAAATAGAGAGTGTTGGTCTTTGGATTAGCGACCATCAGCGCGCGGTCCACTCCTGTGCCGTCTGGATAAGCATGCTTGGATTGGAGACCGAATTCCTTGAGGGACCCCACTTCCTTCGCCCATTTCTCACCATGATATTGGGTCGCGAGCTTATCGATATACTTCTCCGCATATTCAACCACTGATTTTTTCTTAAAGTATACGATCACGGTTAGTCCCGTTCGGAACTGGCCGTCGGTGTCAATGTTTTCTTTGCTTATGTAGTAGGCTGGATGGCCGTGCAGCTCATTGCGCTTGAAGAACCAGTTCGTTGGTATTAGAAAAGCCGTCTTCAATTCCGGAATCTCTTGCCAAGCAAACCCTTCTGGAGCGGTTACCCGGTCCTTGGCAAACGAGATTTGGACAAGAAGTGCTGAGAGGACCATGAGGGACAGAGCTCTTCGCATGATAGTTTCTCCTGAAAAACCAGTTGGGTCGCAACGTTATTGAGCATGAGAACTCTAGCTCAACATGATAGCTCGCAGTCCATATCGTCATTCCCTCATCGACTCGGCAGTCGAACGGTGTGTCCGTCACCCCAACCTTGCGACTAGCCAAGGCTGACCCTATTACACAACCATCGCGACGCCCCGTTCCAAACGAGTGCTCTCGGCCGTCGTTTCTTGATTCCTCCGCAATAGCGGCTCTCTTTCCATCTTCACACCTTGGCTCAAGCTTCTCCACAGATACATAGCGGCGTAGGCGCGCCAGGGGCGCCAAGTTTTGGAACGGAGTTCGAGATCGCGGGAGGCTCCGAGCGCCAAGGCTTTCAGAAGCCCGAGGTCGCTGGACGGAAACGCGTCGGGCTCGCCGAGGGCGCGCATGGCGACGTACTGCGCGGTCCAGTGGCCGATGCCGGGAATTTCGCGGAGGCGCGTTAGCAGCGTTTCAGAATCGGCACCGCCTCCAAAATTGATCTTGCCGCTGCAAACAGCGCGAGCCAGCGCCCGGACGGTTTCAACGCGCGCTCCGGTGAGGCCAATGGTGTGGAGCGGGGCTTGGGCGAGAGCTTCCGGCGTCGGAAAAAGATGCGTAAGGCCCGCTGGTCCGTTGCAGGGCTTGCCGAAACTGCGAGCCATGCGGCCAGCCAGGGTCGTCGCGCCCTTCACGGTGACTTGCTGTCCTAGAATGGCGCGCACAGCGAGTTCGAAACCGTTCCAGCAGCCAGGAACCCGAACTCCCGGGTCGGCATCGACGCGGGCGGCGAGAGCCGGATCGCTGCGAAGGCTTTGCGCGATGGCGACCCAGTCGGCGTTGAGATCGAACATGGCGCGGACGCGTTCCACAATAAAAAATAACGACTGGGGATCTCCGAAGCCGATGCGCAACAGCAGGGCGTCGCCTTCTTCGGCGAGGGAGGCTTCGAGATGGCCGTGGTTGCTTTGAACAGCAATGGTTCGGCGATAGGTGCCGCCTTCGACAACTTCGACACCCGGCGTCGCGCGGGCTGCGAGAAAATCCAGCATGGCCTGCCAGTGGAACGGTGGGCGAAAATGAAGGCGGAAGAGATAGTGATTCTCGGGCTGGGCTTCGGGCTGCCGCGTCAGGCGGCGGATTTGCGTGGGCGTCCGATGGTAGACCTTGCGAATACCGGCATTGAATCGGCGAACGCAGCCGAAGCCGGAGGACAGGGCAATTTGACTCATGGGCAGATTGGTCTCATCGATCAGCTTTTTTGCGAAGTGAAGACGCCGAGTTTGAGCGACAGCCACAGGAGTGGCACCCAAATGTTTCAAGAACAAGCGCCGCAGGTGCCGCGATCCGACTCCCAGGCGTTCGGCGAACACTTCAACGCCGCCATCTTCGAGTCCGCTCTCGCTGATCAAGCGCAAGGCTCGTGAAACGGTGCTGGAGGTTCCCAGCCAGGCTGGGGTTCCGGGCGAACTCTCCGGGCGGCAGCGGAGGCAAGGACGATAGCCAGCCTCGGCGGCTGCGGCGGCGCTTGGGTAGTAACGAACACTGCTCTCCTTCAAAGTACGCACCGGGCAAATTGGACGACAGTAGATTTTTGTGCTGAGCACGGCGATAAAGAACTTGCCGTCGAAGCGCGCGTCGCGAGTCAACCTCGCTCGGGAACATATCTGCAGGTCCAAGCTCATAAGATCCAGGCTCATAGATTCGCTTCGCCAAGCTATGTTTCGCCAGCCATATGGTAAACGGCTTCGAAAGGGATTTTAGAGGATTGTAGACGTTTTCGGACCACGTTCCAGCCCAGACACCCGTTCCGCGAGACAAGGTCCGCGAACGTCCATTCCACTGTCCTCCATTTCGGTATGGTCGCTAATACTGTTCCGAATCGGCTGTTGCAGTTCCCTGGAAAAGGCCAGGAACCGCGAAAACGACATTCGTACCCCTCCAGCTTGGACTGGAGTAATCCGTCGTACCTACCCTGCGCCATGAATCTTCGCATCCGACACTGCGTTGAGTGCCCAAAGTGCCTCACCCGATATCTGGTTGGCCTGAGCCCGTATCGCAACGGGGGATATCTAAGGCCCTTTGACCCCGGATTTTCGGATGAGTGGACGCTGCACTGCGCCTGCGGCAGACTCAGTCGATGGATCGGGAACGAACTAACGCTCTATGTGGTTTCGAGTCAGGCATATGGTCGAGGCTATGGTTCCCCCGAAGAGGTTGTTCCCGCAAATGAGAGGCTAAGAATTTTGCGTTAAGCACCGGGTGAATGACTCGGGCTTCCACCGGACACCATCTTCCGTAATCTCCCCGCGCATAAAGTTTTCTGTGATAGTCAATGCAATCCTTTGGCATGACGCCGTCGCGTCGCGCGCACCGGACCAAATTCCGAACCAAAGTTGAGGGCCCGAAATCATGCTGCAACCCACCGACAAATTCGCGACACCCGAGCGCACCGCGCCGGCGCCGGCGTTCGGTCCCACGAGCGCAACCAAAAATTTCTCAGCCTCGCCGGAGCAGGCAACCATTGGCCGCTCCATTGTCATTAAAGGAGAAGTCTCCGGTGCGGAGACTCTCTATGTGGATGGCCGCATCGAAGGCACCATCAACATGCCCGAGAGCCGTGTCACCGTCGGGCGCAATGGCGTAATCATCGCAACCGTTTCCGCTCGCGAGGTCGTGGTCATGGGCAAAATCGAAGGCGACTTGATCGTGGGCGATCGCGTCGATATCCGCAGCGATGGCTCCGTCACCGGTGACATTCACGCGCAGCGCTTGACCATTGAAGAAGGCGCGTTCCTGAAAGGCGGCATCGACCTGGCCAAATCCGGCAAAGGCGAGAAGAAAGATGCCGAAAAGCCCGCAACCATGGCGGCCCACGCGTAGGCGAACGTTCTTCAACCACATTTTCTGCAACGGCCTGCCTCTTCGCGAGGCAGGCTTTTGTTTTGTGGCTCCTATCCCTTGTTGAAATCCAACGATGCCGAGTTAATGCAATACCGCATGCCGGTAGGCTTGGGGCCATCCGGAAAAACGTGCCCGAGGTGGGCATCGCAAGCGCCACAGCGCACTTCGGTGCGCGTCATACCGTAAGCACGGTCGGTGTGTTCGACAATGCTCCCAGAATTCACCGGCGTCCAGAAGCTGGGCCAGCCCGTGCCAGATTCGAACTTTGCATCCGATTGAAACAGCGCCGCGCCGCAGCCGATACAGTGGTACATGCCGGTGTCTTTATTGTTCCAATACTTCCCGGTAAAGGCAGGCTCCGTGCCGCATTCGCGGGTTACGCGGTATTGTTCTGGCGACAGCTTCTCGCGCCATTCTTGCTCAGTCTTGGTGACCTTTTCGGAAGTAATATTTTCAGCCATGAATTCGAACTCCTTCGAGGGGCGCAAACACTCATTTTAGCCCCTGTTGGTGAGATATTGGGAGCAGCTGGGAAGTTTCACAGCCCGACGCCCGAGGACGGCCGTCGCCACCCAATCCACCTCAAAACTCCTCAATTTGCTAAGATTCAGGCTTCGCGCTTATCGCATTCAAACTCATGAAGAACGTCGGCGAAAATGTAGTTCGCATTGAAGCGGAAGCGCTGCGTAAGCTAGCGGACCGGATTTCTGGCCCGATGGCGGCAAGTTTCACTCGCGCCGTCGATCTGCTTTTCAATTGCCGAGGCCGCGTCGTCGTCACCGGAATGGGCAAGAGCGGCATCGTCGCTCGCAAGATCGCCGCCACGCTCAGTTCGACCGGCACCCCTGCTCTCTTCCTGCATCCCGTGGAAGCCGTACACGGCGATCTTGGCATGGTAGTTGCGGGCGACGTGGTGATCGCGCTCTCCTACAGCGGCGAGACCGAAGAAATCCTTCGCCTGCTTGCAACCATCAAGCGGCTGCGCGTGCCTCTGATCTCCATGACGGGCGATGCGCTGGTTCCCGATGCAAAGCCCAACGGCGCGATGAAGCTTTCGACCTTGGCCTCAGCCGCGGAAGTTGGGCTCGATTGTTCGATTGCGAAAGAAGCATGCTCTTTGGGGTTGGCGCCAACGGCATCCACTACCACGATGCTGGCCCTCGGGGACGCTTTGGCAGTCACCATTTCCGACCGGCGCGGCTTCAAGGAAGAAGATTTCGCCGACCTGCATCCCGGCGGTAAACTGGGCAAGCAGTTGGCTAGGGTCGATACCCTCATGCACTCCGGTGACGCTCTGCCGCAAGTCACGCCCGCAACCAAGATGCCGGCCGTGATCTACGAAATGTCCCGCAAGAAACTCGGCGTCGCAGCGGTCGTCAGCAGCGGCAAACTCGTCGGCATCGTCAGCGACGGCGACCTCCGGCGTCTGCTGGAACATCGAGGAAAAGACGCACTCGATCTCACCGCCGAAGAGTCCATGAACCGCGACCCCAAAACCATCGCCCCACAAGAATTTGCCGCGACCGCGCTGGCCATCATGGAAGAAAAGAAAATTACCTCGCTGGCTGTGGTTGATGCAGACCACCGCCTGCTCGGCATTGTGCACCTGCATGACCTGTGGGGCACGGAAATGGTGTAGAGAAATTTGGTGATTTTAGATCGAACTAAAAGCCGTTCAAATTACCAAATCACAAAATTAGAAAGTTACAAATTCTATGTATCATTACGACCCAAAAACCGCTCTCGAAGAAATCACCGAAGAAGCCATCCTCCCCAACCCCGTGCATGTGCGCGATATGCTGCTGCGCCAACAGCTCACGCCGGACAAGTCCCTGGAGTTGAACCGAATCTTCGCCGACTATCAGAAATCGTTTGGTGAAGCCCAGAGGCTCGGGAAAGAACTCCTACAGCGTCTGGCGGGGTAGATCTTCACCCCCGATTTCGTAGTCTTGACTTTCCTTCGCCGCGGTAGAACACTGTGCCTAGCCTCTCTGAGGAGCTCTTCCACTCGGATCCGCAACACCCCCTGAGGCTCGCTACAAGTCTGTTTCCCTGGGGATACACCACAGTTGAATGTGCCCAATGTTGGGGTGCCGGATCGTGCCCACGATTCCGCCGCTCTGGCATTGAGGCTTCTGCACGTAAACCAGCAACCAACTGGGCTGTAATTTAAGGAGAATTGCCAATGAAAACTTCTCTAGTTTTGGAAAAAATCAACTTCTTGCGTGGCGTGCTCGATCCCAACACCATCGACGGCAATCCCGGGCAGCCGGGACCGATCTTCAGCACTGCCATCGCCAACTATGTCGTCGCGGAAATCCTGCGCGACATTAGCTTGAGCCTCAAGGACAAGGCTCTGGCAACCCAAATCAGCAGCATCGGCAAAGAACTGGCGGGCGAATCCTCCAAGGGATTGGTCGCTGGGTGGGAGGACGGCGACGACCTCTGTCCGCCCTACCATCTGCACTTCCCTTTCCCGAAACCCGGACCGGGGCCGGATCCGTGGCGGCAGCTTCTCCGGTTTGAACCTGACCCATCTCCGTGGATCAATCAGGTCACACCCGCGATGAATGACGTCTTGCTGGCCATCGCAATTCGGCAGTTGGCTTCGCTTACCACCAGCGAAAAAGCAAGCGCCGCACTGAAGCAAGCAGGGGAAGGAATCGTCAAGAGCGCGAGCTCGCGGCTCTTTGATGAATACTGTGGGACACCGGTCAAACCACATGTTCCGATACCAATACCGCGGAGAACAGCGGCTTAGGCTCTGCATAGCGGAAAGAAAAACGCCCACGGCGACTCCGCTGTGGGCGTTTTCACGAATATCAAAAACAAGTGTCGCCGGCGCGTCACGCGAAGGACGGCTTGCGCCAAATCATCCAGCCAATAGCTATGCCGAGGCTAAGAACCGCAGCCGCAAAGCCGGTCCATGCCAGCATCTCTGGATGGGCTCGTATCCTCGAGCTAAACCCGGGTGAGCGCGTTTGGCTGATGGCAGTAGCGAGTTCTTCTCGACTCCAGTCTTCGCCGACCAGCGTCCATCGCCAGTTGAGCGCGTCATCCAACAGGAAAATCTCGTTCGGGTGGATGAGCGTGCCGTCTTGGTTCATGACGGTATAGCGGAAAAACCCGAAGAAGCTGCGGATTTCGCTTTCGTTGGCGCGGACGATTTTCCAATCCGCGGGGATGTGCTCGTGAGTGCGAAAGAAGCGGAGGCTTTCGGCGGTTTCGAGCGGATCGAACGAGAACACAACCACGCGATAAGGTTCCGCCGATTTTATACCCGAGAGAGCCGCTTCCAGCTTGCGGGTCAGGACGGGGCAACTGGCCGAACAGCGGGTAAAGATGGGAAGCAGGATGACCGGACCGCTTCCCGCTTGATTGAGCGAAGTACGAAACGACGCCGGCTGAGAAGCATCGTCGAAAATTGGAACATTCGGAACCGGCGCTGGCTGTAAGGCCGGAATCGTCGTCGCGTGTAGCGGCAATACGATGGCCAGAGCGACAAAAACCAGGAGTCTCCCGAAGCCAAATAAACTCAAGGCGCTTTCTCGACCGAAACAGGACTATCGGGATGATAGCCCGGAGCCAATTTAAAATTGTTGTTCATGATGTCGTGGATGGGCGGGTAGTAAGCGACGACGATGAGCAGCACTGCAGCCGTAATCCAAGGAGCGAAATTACGCACGGCGGGAATGTTTTCGTTGTGATAGGTCTCGCTGAGGGGAACGGAAAACGGCTCATGCTCCAGCGCTACGCTGCGAGAACCTGCCAGGGTGCGAATAAGTACAACAAAATAGAACAAAATCGCCAGCCCCATGATGCAACCGCCGACCGCTCCGATGTGCGTCGTGATCCACCAGTCAGGCCGGTAACTGGGCGATGCTGGGTTCAGGTAGGTCAGGCCCATGTTGGTGCGCCGCGGCTCGCCTCGCAAACCGCCCACGAATAGCCCGCCGGAAAAGATGAACGTGCCCGCCATCCAGATGTATGGGATGGCTACGGCCAGCTTCGGGGACGTTACCGGCTTTTTCAAGATACCGGCAATCAGGAATAAGCTCATTCCCAGAATGCCCAGGAAGACCGGGCCGCCGACCGTCAAATGAAAATGTGCCGGGAGCCAGGCCGTGTTGTGAATGATGTTGTTCATGCTGTAAGAAGCATTGATGAGGCCCGTGACTCCTCCGAACAGGAAGATGACCAGACCGCAGAAGAGATAGGAGAACATCCAGTTATCGGTGCAAAAATACGGCAGCTTCTTCCACCATCCAAACAGGCCAGCGCCTCCCCGCTCCTTCGCGCCGTGCTCCAGCGAAGCCGCCACCGTGAACGCGGTCAACATGCTGGGAATGGCAACCATCAACGTCAGCACCATCTGCATGCCTTTCCACGTAGAGGAAATTCCAGGATCACCAAACTGATGATGCAGTCCCAACGGAGTGGATAGCACGATGAACATCATAAAACTAAATCTGCCGGCAAAATCGCTGAAGAGCTTTCCGCCAGCCAGCCGCGGCAGCATCGTGTAGTAGAGAACGTAAATCGGCAGGAGCCAGAAATACACCAGGGCATGCCCGAAGAACCAGAACAACGTCCGGCTCAAAACTACATTCACCCCCGCAGTCCATCCCATCGACCACGGAAACAGCAGAACCAGTACCTCAAACGCGACGGGGAGGGTGCAAATCTGCCATACGATAAACGTGGCGAACATTCCAACTACGGCCAGCGGCGTCTTCTTTCCGGGATTGTTCTTTCTCCAGCGCAGATAGACGGGAATCCACGTATAAAACGCGATCCAGGAACCCACGATAAAAATCGCGAGCCCTAAATAAAACACAGGGTGAGCTTTCAGTGGCGGGTAAAACGTGTAGAGCACGGTCGCTTTCCCCAAGAAAATCATTGCGGCAGCCATGACGGCACCGAGCAACATCAAGGCCATGGAAAGAGTTGCTCCAAAAACCGAAAGCGGAGATTCGAGCTCCTGACTCACCAGCACATTGCCCAACGCGACGGCAAAGAACGTGGTCAAGACAATCGCGTTAATCACGCCGTGCGCGGTCAGCCCCTGGTAATATTCGATGCCCGCGAAAGATGTGGCGCGAATTACTCCAGCGCGGTACAGAACTTGCAGCACGCCATGATACGTGCCAAACACGAGCAGCGCCAGCGGCACTAGAAGCTCAACCAGAATGATCTGCTGGAGCGGCTTTTGCAGTTCTATTTTCATTTCAGCTCCTTCAGATATTCCTCAATTTGATCGATTTCCTGGTCGGTCATGGGAAACTCCGGCATGACGGGATCAAATCCCTTCACCGGTGTCGCAGCGGGATGCAGAATCATCGCTTTGACGAAACCGGCGTCGACGACACGGCTGCTGCCGTCGGCCAGCTGCACCGTCTGCCCCCACAGCCCCTTGAACGTCGGACCCACTCCCGCGCTGCCATCCAGGCTGTGGCATGCCAGGCAACCCTTATCATCAGCCACAGCCTTGCCCGCTTCGGCAGAAGCCAACCCCTCCGCGGAAATCTCATCCACCTGGTCGCTGACTTCGATCACAGCATTCATTTTCTGGTGCGCCGCTCCGCAGTATTCGTGGCAGACGACGGGGTAGATTCCGGGTTTCTCAAAATGCACGCTCGCGTTCGTCACCACAAATGGAACGACCATCAAATTGACGTTGGTACCATTGATTTGAAATCCGTGCGTCACGTCCTTGCTGGTCACGTAGATATCCAAGGTTGAGCCTGCGGGAACGCGCACGCGACTCGGCTCAAAGCCCCACATTTTGGCGAGAAAGTGCAGTTCGTAATGCTTGGCGCCGCGCTTGGCTACCGATCCGTGCTCGAAGAGGCCACCCTTGGGCAGACACGTGGGCACCGTAGCGCCCAACCCGAAAGCGGCGTAGCCGATCAACGCCAGACTGATGCCGGTAAAAATCACGGCCCCCAGCAATACGCGCTTCTCGACGGGGTTGACAAAATCTTGAGGTTCCAACGTAGCCGACATCCTTACCTCCTAAAGACCAAGCTGGCGGTGTACCAGCAGCAAGTACATCCCGAACCAGATCAACCCAAAGCCCACAAGCATGGCGACGAAAAATGCAATCGCGCCTTTCGGGGAAAATTCTGCTTCGCCTTGAATCGCTTCTTTCACGAATTTCCGCCTCCCTACCGTTTACAAGTAACGGAAAGAATATTTGGCCCCAATCTTACACGTTGTGATCCAGGTCACAATGATGGATGGCCTACATCACGGTGCTGCGGTCACGAACCACACTGCGTCCTTTACAATGAAGAATTCCATTCAGGTGAACTCAACTATGCATCGTTGGTCCGAACTTTTCATTCCTACTCTGCGCGAGGCTCCAGCGGACGCCGAAGTCGCCAGCCACAAATTTCTCGTTCGAGCGGGTTATATCCGCCAACTGGCCGCCGGAATTTACTCCTATCTCTTTTTCGGCCAGCGCTCCCTCAACAAGGTCATGGGCATTGTCCGCGAGGAAATGGACAAGATCGGCCAGGAGTTTTTCCTCCCCGCGCTGAATCCGCGCGAGGTTTGGGAGGCCAGCGGACGCTGGTCGGTCATGGGCGACAACATGTTCCGCCTCAAAGACCGCAAGGGCGCGGACCTGTGTCTGGCCATGACGCACGAAGAAGTCATGACCGAGATCGCGCGCAAGGAACTCCGCAGCTACAAGCAGTTGCCGCAGATTTGGTATCAGATTCAGACGAAGTTTCGCGACGAGCCTCGGCCCAAGGCAGGCTTGATGCGCGTGCGCCAGTTCACCATGAAGGACGCGTACTCCTTCGACATTGACGCCGACGCCCTTGATGTTTCATACAAGAAACACTACGAAACTTATTGCAAGATTTTCGACCGCTGCGGACTGAAGTACGTAGTGGTGGAAGCGCATTCCGGCGCCATGGGCGGATCCCTATCGCACGAATTCATGGTCAAGACCAACGCTGGCGAAGACTTGGTGGCGACCTGCAACAAGTGCAACTACGCCGCTAACCTGGAAAAGGCGATTTCGAAGCTGGACCACGTGGACGACCTCCCTTCGGAAGGCGACGGCAACCCGCTCGAAGTACACACGCCTGGTCAGAAAACCATCGAGGAAGTGGCCCGATTTCTCGGCGTTTCGCCAAAAAACAAAATTAAGACTCTGGCCCTCATGGCCGAGGAAAAAATAAAAGGCGAAGCGAAGTTAAAGCTCCGCCCCGTCATCGTCTTCGTGCGCGGCGACCATCAAATGAACGAAGCCAAACTCGGCTCCCTCATCGGCGGCATGGAAATCCGCCCCATGACCGCCGAGGAAATCGAACCCCTGTTCCATTCTCCAGCCGGGTATCTCGGCCCTATTGGCCTAACCAACATCGCCCGTTCCGCTAACGGAAAATTTACCGAAGGCACGCTGCTCTTCGTCGACCAAGCCCTCGAAGGCCGCAAGAACCTCATCGCCGGAGCCAACAAAGAGGATTACCACGTCAAGAACATCGTCTCCGGCCGCGACTTCGAGCCCACGGCCTACGCCGACCTCCGCAACGTCGAAGCCGGTGACACATGCCCGAACTGCGACGGCATTCTCAGCCTCGACCACACCGTCGAGATCGGACACATCTTCAAACTCGGCTACAAATACTCAGAATCCATGGGCGCGCGCGTGCTCGACAAGAACGGCAAGGAAATCACGCCCATCATGGGCAGCTATGGCATCGGAATTGAGCGCATCCTCACGGCCGCAGTCGAACAAAGCAACGACGACAACGGATTCTGGCTACCCCCGCAGATTGCTCCGTTCGAGATCGTCGTCACGCCCACCAACGTTTCTGACGCCAAGTTGCTCGAAGTGGCCGTCGACCTAGCCCAAAAGCTCGAAGCCGCCGGATTCGATGTTCTCCTCGACGACCGCGACGAACGCCCTGGAGTGAAATTCAAAGATGCCGATCTAGTAGGTATCCCCTTCAGAATCAACGTGGGGAAAAAGGTTACCGAAGATAGGATCGAGGTCGTTCGACGCTCGACTCGGGAGTCCACCGACGTTATGATCGCGGAAGCAGTCAGTCACTTTCACAGTTTGCTGCGCTCGGCTCAGTAATTCAGCCGGCGCGGGCGGGAAATAGGCATATGCGTATCGTCTTCGCTCTGGTCTTGATTGTTGCTTTAATTTTTCTTGGGCTGAAGTTTGTCCCCGTTTACTACGGGAACTTAAGCTTCAAGGACTATGTCGACGACGAAACGAAACGCGCCAGCTATGCCACCGGAGTCTCAGCCGATACAATTCGCGACGAGGTGTTCAAGAAGGCCCAGGAGCTGGACATTCCACTCACCAAGAATGACATCAAAGTTGAAAAGGGCGGAAGTGGCGCCGGCGTCTATCCCGTGTCGATCAACGCCGACTACACCGTACACCTCGACCTGCTGGTCACCGATACGGATCTTCACTTCTCCGTTGGCTCACAGAACAAACCCATGTAGTTGGTTGTTGGAAAATCCACCCTCACCTTCCAGGTATTTTGCTGAGCACCGGCAATCCTTGCCACTGGGTTACAATACGGACACGCTACGCGCAGGAAAGTATCGTCGGTCGTTCTCTAAATCGGCGTGCTTGCCCGGCTCCGTACGGCGACCCTAATTTCGCAGAAATTTCATCCGGGCACTGTGGCATTCAAGCTCAAAATTCCGCAGCGCAAAGCTCAGAACGGCGGCAACGGGACCAGTAGCCGAAAGAGCCGCGCCCTGGCTTGGTTTGCCAAGGATCCGCTCATGCGCTTCGCCCTGGCTGCCTTCGCCCTGTTCTCAGTCCTCGTCCTCGGCGTCTTCTCGTTCTTTTTTATCAAGTACGACCGCATGATTGAGGAGCGCTTCCGCGGACCCGTGTTCACCACTTCGGCCCGCATTTTCGCCCGCGCCCGCACCGTTCGCCCCGGCGATCACGTCAGCGCTCATGATCTTGCTGGTCTGTTGAGCCGCGCCGGCTATTCCGAGCGCGAAAGCGACTCGCAAATCGGATCCTACAAGCTGCTCTCCTCAGGCATTCAGATCACTCCGGGAGCACAGTCCTATCATGCGCCCGAGGCGGCCACCATCCAGATTCGTGACGGCGTCGTCGATTCCATCGCTGGCGGAAACGGGCAGTTGTCCGCCTACGAACTTGAGCCCGTCATGGTCACCTCCCTTTCCGAAGCTGGCCAGCGCACCAAGCGCCAGTTAGTTACCTACCAGGACATTCCCAAGGTTCTGGTCGACGCTGTCCTGGCCATTGAAGACCGCCGCTTTTTCCAACATAACGGTGTCAACTACCTGCGGCTATTGGAAGCCGCCTGGATCGACATCACCCACCAGGGACACCGTCAGGGCGGCTCCACCATCACCATGCAGCTGTCCCGCGCGTTTTTTCTTTCGCCGGAAAAAACCTTTAAGCGCAAACTGGCGGAAATGATGATTGCTCTTGAATTGGAACAGAAATTCAGCAAAGAACAGATTTTCGAGTTCTATGCCAACCGCGTGGATCTGGGCCAGCGCGGTTCTTTCACCATCAGCGGACTCGGCGAGGCCGAACACTCCTATTTCAACAAAGACCTGAAAGCCATCACCCTGCCGGAAGCCGCGCTCCTGGCCGGCATCATTCAGGCTCCCAGCATGCTCTCCCCGTATCGGCATCCGGAACGCGCGCTCGATCGTCGCAACCTCGTGCTCGATTCCATGGTCGAAACGCACGCCATCACCAAGGCCGAAGCGGAAAAGGCCAAAGCAACTCCGCTGAAGCTAGCCTCGCCCAACGTCGAAGCCAGCGATGCTCCCTACTTCGTGGATTTGGTTCGCGACACGCTCATCAGCAAGTTTAACGAACGGGATATGAACGAGCAGGCCTACCGCGTGTACACCACCGTCGATCCCGACTTGCAGAAAGCCGCCGCGCAGGCCGTCGATGCCGGCATGAAGCTGGTCGACGCCCAAGTGGCGAAAATGCGCACACGGCGCGTCAAGGGCGCCAAAGGCAAGATGGAGAACGAGGTAATCGCGGGCCCATCCGCGCAAGTAGCGCTCGTCGTTCTCGATCCCCACACAGGCGAAGTTCTCGCGCTGGTCGGCGGACGCAACTATGGCATCAGCCAGCTCAACCACGCCACCGCCAAACGCCCCACCGGATCAATCTTCAAACCGTTCGTATACGCGGCTGCCATCAACACCGCCGTGGCCGGTGCTGAAACCGTTCTCACTCAGGTCTCCCTACTCGACGATTCCGCAACAACTTTTTCTTACGGCGACCAGATCTACGAACCGCGCAATTACAAAGAGGAATACCATGGCCCCGTAACCGCCCGTTTCGCGCTGGCCAAATCGCTCAACAACGCCACCGTCAAGCTAGCTGAGCAAGTGGGCTACGACAAAGTGGCTGACCTGGCGCGGGCAGCTGGCATCGCATCCGTGCGCGCGACTCCCGCCATGGCTCTCGGCTCCTACGACGCCACCCCTCTCGACATGGCAGCCGCCTATACCGTCTTCGCCAATAGTGGCCTACGCATCGCACCCATCTTGATCAACTCCGTCCGCAACACCAAGGGCGAGGTCATCGAAAACTACGCGCCAGAAAAAAAATTCGTTCTTGATCCCAGGGTCGCCGCCGTCATGACCGACATGATGCAAGGCGTGATGAACAACGGAACCGCCGCCGACGTTCGCACCATGGGATTCACCGATCCCGCCGCGGGCAAGACCGGCAGTTCGCACGACGGCTGGTTTGCCGGATACACCAACAATCTGCTCTGTATCGTTTGGGTGGGCTACGACGACTACAGTGACATCCACCTGAGTGGCGCGCAAACCGCTGCCCCCATCTGGGCCGAGTTCATGAAGCGCGCTGTCGCGCTTCCCGAGTATTCCCACGCCGGTGGCTTCGGGCTACCCTCCGGCGTCTCCTCCGTTCAATTGGATAAGGCGACCAACCGTCTCGCCACCCCAAGCTGTCTGGAAACCTACAGTGCGGCTTTCCTGGAGGGCACCGAACCCAAGGACACCTGCGACCAGCCGCTCCCGCCAAACCTCTTTGGGACCAACCCCGCTGGGGTCTTGCCAGGAGAGGGGGAAAAGGGAGATCATTCTCTCGAGAAGCCTGGGGACACACAGAAGAAGGGGTTTCTCGGAAAAGTAGCCGACTTTTTCAAGGGAGACAAGACTCCGCCTCCCCCGTCCAATCCGCCCAAAGGCGAAGGCCAGCCGCCTCAGTAAGATCACGTCAAGCCAGCCAGGAGGTTTCGCAATGAGACTCCGCTTTTCCTGTTCCGCCTTTCTCGCAGCCCTCAGCCTGTTCCCAATCTCAGTATTTGCTTCCACCCAGACCGGGCCTTCTAGCCAACTCCAGGTTGCTCCACCGCTGGTACGGCACACCGACGCGCCTTCCCCCGAAGCTACCGCGGAAGACCTGGAGCGCAAAGGCGATCAGTTGCGAGGGGACAAAGCCTTTCTCGACGCCCTCGACTACCTACGGGCGGCGGCGGCCAAGAACCCCAAGAGCGCCCCGCTCATGAATAAGATTGGCATCGTCCAGTTGCAGCTCGTCCGTTACCCCGACGCGCGCAAGAGCTTCGAGGCCGCCATCCGCATCGACCACAGCTACGCCGATGCCCACAACAACCTCGGCGTCGATTACTATTTGCAGGAATCCTCCAGAGCCGCCGCCAAGATTCGATCCGGATCGCCGCTCAGCTCTTGGTCTTCCGGCGACTTCGGCCGCGCCATCAAGGAATATCGCAAAGCGATCAAATTGCAGGAGGACTCCGCCTCGTTTCACAGCAATCTTGGAACTGCCTACTTCGCCAAGAAAGACTTCGAGAAAGCCGTCGCTGCCTACACGCGCGCTCTCGCTCTCGACCCTGACGTTTTCGATCACTCCTCCCGAATCGGGGTTGCCGCGCAGGCCTCCTCCCCCGGAGACCGGGCGCAGTATTTTTATCTTTTGGCTAGGATGTACGCCAAGTCCGGCGCAACAGAACGCTCGCTTAGCTACCTGCGTCGGGCCATGGAGGACGGGTACAAAGACTTCAACAAAGTCTTTCGCGACGAAGAATTCGCCGCCGTCAGGAATGATCCGCGATTCGCTGACCTAATCAATCACAAACCGGCGGCCATCACGGAATAGCTCAAAACGATTATCTGTTCACCCAAAATACAGATCGCGTCACGATATTTCTTGGGAATGCATAATTTTTTACGAAATTTTACAAAAATGCCCAAGAAGCCCGCCCCATGCGGCCTCCACCTGTGTTTTAATATGTGGCAACTCCTGAAAACAACAGGGTGAGTAAGGAGAAACGGTCCCACCGGTTGCCGACCCGAGCACGCCCCAAGCAGGCAGCCGGTGGGTTTACGTTTCTATTGGCCCTACCTGCAAAGACCGTCCCCCGCCAAAATAAGTCACATCGTCCTCGGGAATTCCTCAGGTTGGTCCGTCATCCCGACCAAAACAACTCTGTCATCCCGACCGGAGCAGTTGCTTCGCGAAGCGATGCAACTGCGAAGTGGAGGGACCTGCTCTTGCTGGCCGACAGCAGCACTTCAGCCCCTAAGGCGGGTGCCCCATGCAAGCCCTCTTTTTGCGTGGGGAACTTCCGCTCACACAAGCAAAATTTGCCGCCCGACGCCCCACTCCTAAAAGTTTGTCATTCCGACCAACGGGAGAGCCTGCCCTGAGCTTGCCGAAGGGAATCTGCTCTTCGTAAAGATCACCTTTCGGGCAGATGCCCATGCAAGACCGGCTTCTGTGCTCCTACTGTCCAGAATCAGACCCTCGCCCCGCGATATAACTTTCAAATACCGACTTCCACCGCCCCTGCGCCTTCAGCACATATTCCACAGCATCCCGCACTGCCCCATCCCCACCGCTATGCGGCGTAACGTAGTGCGCCGCCCGTTTCACTTCCAGACGCGCATTCTTCACCGCAATCGCCAGCCCGCAAAGACGCATTACAGGCAAATCAATCACGTCATCGCCCACAAACGCCACCTCCTCCGGGCGAAGCTTTTCCTTCCCCAAAATTTCCTCGAACGCCGCCCGCTTGTCATGAATCCCCTGGCACACATACTCCATCTTCAGATCCCGCCCCCGCAGCGCCACCGTCTCCGACTTCCGCTTCGTAATCAACCCCGTCTTGATCCCCGCCTGTTGCAAAATCGAAATCCCCATGCCATCGTGCGCATGAAACCCCTTCGCCTCGACCAAGCCCTGAGGCGCCCCAGCCGGCGCCGGGAAAATCCAGATCTTCCCATCCGTCATCACTCCGTCCACATCAAAAAGAAACAGCTTGATCTTCTTAGCCCGTGCTTTCGACATGCCGGAAGTTTATCAGGCCTATGTGGCGCGGGCGCCCTCGCCCGCGTGGTCTTGGGGTTGGATTCGAAGGCCAAGAGCAGAGCAAAGACACCACCGCTCGGCCCAGGGTGCCATGCAAGCCAAAGCGAACAATTTACGAAACTCCCGGATTTGCGTAGAATCTCCCCATGCTCTTCCCCGAGCCTAACTCCGCTTCCCCGCTAGCCTGGGCCCACCCCCTCGTCCGCGACTGGTTCGTCGCCAAAATGTCCACCCCCACAGAACCGCAAGAGCAAGGCTGGCCCCACATCCTCGCCGGGCGCAACACCTTAATCTCCGCCCCCACAGGCTCCGGAAAAACTCTCGCCGCCTTCCTCATCTGCATCGACCGCCTAATCCGCAAAGCCGCCGCCGGAGACCTCCAAGACCGCACCGAAGTCCTCTACATCTCCCCACTCAAAGCCCTCGGCAACGACATTCAAAAAAATCTCGAACTCCCTCTCAGCGAAATCCTAGCCAATGCCGGCCAGCAAGGCATTCTAATGCCGGAAATCCGCACCGCCGTCCGCACCGGCGACACCCTCATGTCCGAGCGCCGCGCCATGCTCAAGCGCCCGCCCCACATCCTCGTCACCACTCCCGAATCCCTCTACATCCTCCTCACCGCCGACAAAAGCCGCGCCATCCTCCGCGACGTCACCACGGTCATCGTCGACGAAATCCACGCCGTAGCCGATGACAAACGCGGCGCACATCTCGCTCTATCTTTGGAACGCTTGCAAGCCCTCACCCACCAAGTCCCCGTCCGTATCGGCCTCTCCGCCACGCAGAAGCCCATCGAAGAAGTCGCGCAGTTTCTGGTCGGCGCAAATCGCCCCGCTCCCGCCATCGTCGACGTCGGCCACCGCCGCCAAATGGATCTCGCTGTCGAAATCCCCGGCAGCCCACTCGGCCCCATCAGCTCCAACGAACAGTGGGACGAAATCTACGCCCGCCTCGCCGAACTCGCCGCCCAACACCGTTCCACGTTAGTCTTCGTCAACACCCGCCGCATGGCCGAACGTCTCGCCCATCGTATGGGCGAACTTCTCGGGGTAGACGCCGTCGCCGCCCACCACGGCTCTCTAGCCCGCAAACTCCGCCTCGCCGCCGAAACAAAATTAAAAACCGGCCAAATCAAACTCTTAGTCGCCACCGCCTCCCTTGAACTCGGTATCGATATCGGCAGCGTCGACCTCGTCTGCCAAATCAACACTCCACGTTCCATTGCCGTAACGCTCCAGCGCGTAGGCCGCTCCGGCCACTGGCGCGGCGCCATCCCCAAAGGCCGCCTTTTCGCCACCACCCGCGACGATTTAGTCGAATGCGCCGCCCTCGTCCGCGCCATCCGCCACGGCGATCTCGACCGCCTCGTCATCCCCAACTCCCCACTCGACATCCTAGCCCAGCAAATCGTCGCCACCTGCGCCTCCGAAGAATGGGACGAGGACGCCCTCTTCCACTTGTTCCAAAACGCCTACCCCTACAAATCGCTCACCCGCGAAACCTACGAGCGCATTCTCGAAATGCTCTCCGAAGGCATCGCCTCCCAGCGTGGCCGTTACGGCGCCTATCTCCATCGCGATCAGGTCAACCGCAAGCTCCGCCCCCGTCGTGGCGCTCGCCTCGCCGCCATCACCAGCGGCGGCGCTATTCCAGACACCGCGCTCTACTCCGTCGTGGTCGAACCCGACGGTGGCAACATTGGCACCGTAGACGAAGATTTCGCCGTCGAGAGCATGAAGGGCGACATCATGCTGCTGGGCAATACCTCGTGGCGCATCCGCCGCGTGGAATCGAAAACCGGCCGCGTCCTCGTCGAAGACGCCCACGGCGCTCCCCCCACCATTCCCTTCTGGCGCGGTGAAGCCCCTGCCCGAACCGACGAACTTTCTCTCTGCATCGGCCAGCTCCGCCAAACCATCAGCGACCTTCTCCCCAACACTTCCCCGGTCGGCGTCACGCAGCATCAACCCGCCGTAGCCGCTGCCGTTGCATGGTTGAAACAAGAATGCGGCCTTGACGATTCCGCCGCCGAGCAGCTCGTCGAATACATTCTCGAGGGCAGAGCGGTCCTAGGCGCGGTACCCACGCAAAGCACCATCATCGCCGAGCGCTTTTTCGACGAAGGTGGCGGCATGCAACTCGTCATCCACGCCCCCTTCGGCGGTCGCGTCAACAAAGCCTGGGGCCTCGCTCTCCGCAAGCGTTTCTGCCGCAGCTTCAATTTTGAACTCCAAGCCGCCGCCACCGACAACGGCCTCAACATCGCCCTGGCCGAGCAGCATAGCTTCCCGCTAGCCGACGTGTTCCAATATCTGCAAACGGAAACAGTGCAGCCAATCCTGGAACAGGCCGCCCTGGCCTCCCCCATCTTCGCCACCCGTTGGCGTTGGGACGCCCAGCGCGCTCTCGCTCTCCTCCGCTTCCGGGGCGGCAAAAAAATCCCTCCCCAAATTCAACGCATGCGCTCCGACGACCTCCTCGCCTCCGTCTTCCCCGATGTCGCCGCCTGCCAGGAAAATATCGAGGGCGACATCCAAATCCCCGATCACCCACTCGTCGCCGAAGTCATGAAAGACGTTCTCACCGAAGCCATGGACATCGACGGCCTCCGCGCGTTGCTAACCGGCATGGCCGCTGGCTCCATTCGCTGCATCGCCGTCGATACCCCCGTCCCCTCACAGTTCTCTCACGAAATCCTCAACGCCAACCCCTACGCCTTCCTCGACGATGCTCCATTAGAGGAACGCCGCGCCCGCGCCGTCGAAATGCGCCGCATGTTGCCCGCATCGGTCTTGGAAGAAGTCGGCAAGCTCGACCCCGCCGCCATCGCCCAGGTCCGCGATGAAGCTTGGCCCGACGTTCGCGACGCCGACGAACTCCACGACGTCCTGCACACCCTCATCGCCCTGCCCGAAGTCACGCTCGACGCCAACAACAAACTCGCCGAATCTATCTACCAATGGCGTCGTGCCTTCGACCATCTAGTTCTGGAACATCGCGCTTCCCTAGTATGGGCCAACGGCCACGGCTATTGGGTCGCCGCCGAACGCGCCACCACGTTCTCTATCCTCTACAACACCCACGTAGGGGCAGGCGCCCCCGCCTGCCCGGCTTTAGAAACCCTATCCTTCGACGACGCCCTCCTCGCCCTAGTCACCGGCTGGATGGCTCACATCGGCCCCACCACCGCCCCCGCCCTAGCGCAACTGTTGCACCTACCCACCCCGGCCGTAGATCAAGCCCTCCTCCGCATGGAAGCCAGCGGCGCAGTCCTCCGCGGCAATTTCACGAGTTCCACTAACGAAACAGAATGGTGCGAGCGCCGCCTGTTAGCCCGCATCCACCACCTCACCCTCGGCACTCTCCGCAAGCAAATTCAACCCGCCACCGCCGCCCAATTCCTGCGCTGGCTCTTGCGCTGGCAGCACATCGCCCCCAACTCGCAACTCGCCGGAGAGCGTGGCCTCCACGAAGTCCTCGGCCAACTCCAGGGCTTCGAAATCCCCGCCAACGCCTGGGAACCCGAAATCCTCGCCCGCCGCGTCGCCAACTACGATCCCAAGTGGCTCGACCAGCTCTGCCTCACCGGTGCCGTCGGCTGGGGCCGTCTCTCCCCGCATCCCGCCACCCTCGAAGATTCCGCCCAGGGCAAGCGCCGCGTAGTTCCCACCAGCGTCGCTCCCGTCACCTTCTTCGCCCGCGACGACGCCGACTGGATGATCCCCCGCCACCCTATCCACGACGAAGCCACCACCACACGCGGCCTCAGTGATGGCGCAATCCAGGTCTTCGAATTCCTCCGCCAGCGCGGCGCGTCGTTCTTCATCGATGTCGTCAAAGGCACCGGCAAGCTAAAGTCCGAAGTTGAAACAGGTCTCTGGGAACTCGTTGCCGCCGGCACGGTCACCGCCGATGGCTTCGACAACCTCCGCGCCCTCATCGACCCCAAACGCCGCGCCGGACAAGGCATCGGACGCGCCACCCGACCCCGCCACAGCTCCGGCCGCTGGTCTCTCCTCTACACAGACATCACCACCGACCGCACCCGCGCCACCGAAGCCACCTGCTGGATGCTCCTCCGCCGCTACGGCATCGTCTTCCGCGATCTCCTCGCGAGAGAGACCGTTGTTCCAAAATGGCGCGAACTCCTCATCGCCTTCCGGCGCCTCGAAGACCGCGGCGAAGTCCGCGGCGGCCGCTTCGTCGACGGTTTCCTCGGCGAACAATTCGCCCTCCCCGCAGCCGTAGACTCCCTGCGCGCCACCCGCCAACTCCCACCCAACCGCGAATCCGCCACCGTCTCCGCCGCCGACCCTCTCAATTTAATCGGCATCCTGGTCCCAGGCGACCGCATGCCCGCCATCTCCGGCCGCCACGTCTCCTATCAAGACGGTATTCCACAACTAGAAAACACAAACCCACACCGCGTCGCCGGCGACTAAATCCTCCGAAGTTTGTCATCCCGTCCAACGGGAAGCCGGGTGCCCCGTCCTTGTCGCGTTCCTCAGCGACAGAGCCTGCCCTGAGCGAAGTCGAAGGGGCGGGGCTTCCACCGCTATTCCACTTCCCTGCGGGGCGGGTGCCCCACGCAAGCCCTCTCTTGGCTTGCGTGGAAACATACTCTGTCATCCCGACCGGAGCAGGGCGATTCGCAAAGCGAATCGCCCTGCGGAGTGGAGGGACCTGCTCTTGCCACCCGTTCCGTCTTTAGCTCTCGCTACACTGCTCTTGTTGCTAACAGTTCAGCTTCAGCCGTGCTAAATGGAGACTTTTAAGCCCACAAAAAAATGGGTCGCCCATTTTCGGCGACCCAAGCTCCGCAGAACCAGTCTTCCCCCGTATGTGATTTCTGTATCCCGCGGAAACTTTGCGGCGTACGCACCGAAACCGTATTCGCGCGACCACACAACCGCTGAAATCTTTGGTGCCCGCCGGGCACCTGACGAAGGGGTGTGCAGGAGCCCGACGGGCACTACTGTCCCGTGTTCATCAAAATCGCTTGCGCGACCTTACTCGGAGCAGAAAGTCTATTGAGGGCCAATAAAGACCCCTGACAGCTTCCACCTTGTGCTCGCACCTCGCGGGCCAAAACCTGATGCGCCTGCTAGCTCTACATGAAATAACTCTATCTCATTGTTATAAATAGAGTTAAGCGTCACAACCACCAGACAACCAGACCGCCGCTATCCGCTCAAAGCACCCCGCGCAGCCTATCCGAACGGTTAGTGCTATCTCAACGGATAGCTATTCCGGAGGCCGCAGCACACAACCCTCTGTCCCAAATCCTCCGCCTGTGTTAAACAAGAAGACTCCTCCTCCAAACTCATGAATCCACGACTCCGCGTCATCGCCGGCCCGCTCAAGGACAAGGTAGTCGAACTGCCGGCTGGGGAAATCTCGATCGGACGCGTGGCCAGCAACCAGCTCCCCATCAGCGACCCAGCCCTCTCCCGCCGCCACTGCCTGCTCGTCCAGGAAGAGGGACGCTACAAGATCAGCGACCTTCAGAGCCGCAACGGCACCCTCGTCAACGGAATTGCCATCAACGAACATTGGCTTCGGCATGGCGACCGCATCGGCGTGGGCGACTCCCTGCTGCTCTTCCTTACGCAAGAGGAAAGCCCCGAGCCAGCCGGCACCATCGAATTTGACGACGAGAATCTTC
>JAYTQD010000347.1:0-1366 GCA_043746935.1 Acidobacteriaceae bacterium
ATCGCCAAGGCGGAGGAAGTGGTTCGAGGGTTGCAGAATACGGAGGTAAGCAAGCTAATCAGCGCGCAGCGGGTGGCTGGGAGGAAACGGGCGGCGGAGGAAGTTCATGAGCGACTCCTGTTGGCAAAGCAAGAGATGGAGGAGGTTCGGAAGGGCAAGACCGAGAAAGAGCGTCTGGAAGCGCGAGTGAGCATCACGGATCCGGAAGCGCGGTCGATGAAAGATGGTCAGGGCGCGTTCATATTGGGGTACAACGTGCAGGTGCTGACCGACACAAAGAACAAGATCGTAGTGGACGTGGCGGTGACGCAATCAGGTAGCGATCAAACGCAGTTGAAGCCCGCAATGGAACGGTTGCAGGCGGTTCAGGCGGCGCAGGCGGAACTACGGGAAGTGGCAGGAAGCGAGGTGACGGGAAGCCAAGCAGCGGCAAGCGAACAGAAGATTGAGGTAACCGAGCCAGTTCGGATCATTGTAGATGGTGGGTATAGAACGGTAGGCAATATTGAGGCGGCGGAACAGGGCGGAGTGAATCTGATTGGACCGCCGATGGATGAAACGGGCGAGCGGCAAAAACAAAACTGTGCGCAGTCGTTGAAGCAAGCCGGAATCGCGACGGAGTTTGGACCGTCGGCGTTCATTCAGATCGACGATGGACGAGCGTTACAATGTCCCGCCGGCAAGCGGCTGGACTTGAAGCAGACGTCCAAGGAATATCAGCAGTACGTATCCAATCGGAGCGATTGCAAGGGATGTCCGAACCAGCCACAGTGCAGCCCGAAAGGGCAACGGTATGTGAAGGTGAAGCTGGATAACGAAGCGGTAAGAGCGTACGCCGAGAAGATGCAAGATCCCAAGAATCTGGAACTATACAAGAAGCGAGGGCCGGTGGCGGAATTTCCGCATGCATGGTGGAAGGACAAGTTCGGATTAAGACAATTTCATCTACGAGGGAAGGTGAAAGTGGGGATCGAAGCGGTTTGGGTGGCTCTGACGTACAATATCCAGCAGTTCATTCGACTCGCTGGGCCTGCGGCAGTCGCGGTTGTCTAGCGGGGAGTAGGCCGGAACGCTGGTCTGAGAAAAAACTACGCTAAACCGATCAGCGAAGTCGGTTGCGCCTCTCCTGGCGACATGGTTTTTTTGAAGTTCCCAAGGGTGGGATGGGGAGCCGGTTGCGCCCAGCGGCTCCCGGAAGGGCAATTTTTGTTCGGTTGGATTTTTCCAAATCGATTTTTTCCCAGCTTCTGACGCGTGGGGTTGGAGCGCGCGCTCACGTTGAGCACGCGAACGTGTGCAAACTCAAGGGGCCGACCGGAGGTCCGCCCCACTAAATGGATCTCGGCGAGCAAATGTACACAACTCC
>JAYTQD010000348.1:0-1361 GCA_043746935.1 Acidobacteriaceae bacterium
AGGAAGCCGCCGATGAAGTCGTCGTTGTTATCGCCACCATCGACCGAGAGATCAACGTTCAGGCCCGAACTTCCCGCAAATGACACCGCAGTGATGCGGGCCTTGGTGGGATCGGAAGGCTCCACAGGCGCGGTCATAGGCGCAATGAAGGCGATATTGGCAAAACTGCGGTTGGCCAGCGGGGATTCCAGGATCTGATGCTGAGTCACCGGGTTGCCGAGGACGGAGGAGGTGGTGTCGAGAACGTTCTCTTGAACCTCAACGCTCTCGTGCGCGGCGCTGACATTCATTTGGGCGCGAAGGTTGCTGACTTGCCCGACGCGCACGGCAATCCGGCTACGTAACTCGGCAAATCCAGCGGAGGAGACCGCAACTTCGTAAGCTCCCGCTTCGAGACCTTCCAAACGGAACGAACCGTCCGCAGAGGTTTCCAGCGTACGAGTGACATCCGTTCCCAAATCTTTTACCGACACCTTGGCTTGCCGGAGCACGGCGCCCTGCGGATCCACAACTCGTCCGCTGATGGCGCCGGTAAAAACCTGAGCCGAACTGACAGCGCACAAGGCGATCACGACGAGCAAGAGAATTCTCAGAGTCGCTGCAAACCTGGCCCTCTGCTGACGAACAAACATGCGGTTGGATAGCTGGCTTAGAATCACGATTTAAGGCTCCAAAAAAATCACCGCGCCGTCGTATTTGACTTCAGGGGTGACACGAGAAATTCACTTAGTGTAGAACCGATTCGCAGGTCAGCGGCCTACTCTCATTGGCCCGAGAATGCGGGAAGTTTACCACATGGAGCAGGAAAACTCTTTGGCGAAGTGCGTGTTGGGTTTTCCCCGAAATACTGTTGCACATTACCTAGAACAGTAGCGTTGGCGCCGCGGGAAGACCCTCTTATGCAAACATTTTCAGTCTGGTAAAGTCCGTAAGCGTGTGCTACGTTTTCTCTGCGCGACAGCCCCAATCGCCGCACGGGCGTCCACTTCTCTAATCCCTGAAAGGTGTCCTCCAAATGAAAGCACGTTCCAACACCCTTAGTCTGCTTGCGGCATGCTTCTTAGTTTTCGGCGTCGTAGCCCCGGCGTCCGCCCAAGAAAACAAATATCCCAACGCCAAGCCGATGTTCGTGGCTGGGCCTCCTCACCGAAATATCGTCCCTCGCAACGCCGCCGGAGCCCAGCTCACCCAGTGGAACGGCAAATTCACCGACATCACGAAAAAACCAATTACCTTCACGATGGTGGGTACGAACCCGGCCACAACCAACGTTACAACGACGATCCCCGTGTTTATTATCCCGATCAAGTTGGTGTACGGGAAGAACAACGGCAACATGACCTTTGATCCGGTCGCCAAAA
>JAYTQD010000349.1:0-3767 GCA_043746935.1 Acidobacteriaceae bacterium
CACTTCGGTCTTTCGGAGGCTTCAGCGAAGACCATCCGGCGGGCACACGCCGTTCATCCGGTCACAGCGGTTCAAAGCGAATATTCGTTGTGGACAAGAGATCCTGAAACGGAAGTGCTGCCGACGTGCGAAGAACTCGGGATCGGGTTCGTTCCGTGGAGCCCGCTGGGGCAGGGATTCCTCACGGGAAAGGTCGGTCCCTCAATGCCATTGGACGCCAGCTCCGATCTCCGCGCAACGTTCCCACGGTTCACCCCTGAAGCCCGTAAAGTCAACCAGCCGGTGGTAGATTTACTGGGCGCGATTGGCAAACGGAAGAACGCGACCCCGGCTCAGATTGCGCTTGCCTGGCTGCTGGCGCAGAAACCGTGGATTGTTCCAATTCCTGGCACGCGCAAGCTGGAGAGAATGGAAGAAAACCTCGGAGCCGTGAACGTGGAACTTTCGGCGGACGACCTGCGTGAAATTGATAGCACTTACTCGAAGATCACGGTACAGGGAACGCGGCTTCCTGAGATGCACATGACATTGATTGATCGCTAAATCTAAAAATAGGAGTTCAGAATATGCAAAAACGCAAGCTTGGAAAAAGCAATCTGGAAGTTTCGACGTTAGGCCTTGGCTGCATGGGCATGAGTTTTTCGTATGGGCCACCCAAAGACAAGAAAGAGATGACTGATCTGCTTCACGCCAGCGTGGAGCGCGGCATCACGTTCTTTGATACGGCGGAGGTGTATGGCCCTTTCCTGAATGAGGAACTGGTGGGCGAGGCGCTGGCCCCGTTCCGCGGCAAAGTGGTAATCGCGACCAAGTTTGGGTTTGACTTCAGTGGCGGTGATAATCGGCCGGGAAAGTCGACCATCAATAGCCAGCCTGAGCACATCAAGCAAGCTGTCGAAGGGTCGCTCAAGCGGTTGAAGGTCGACGTGATCGATTTGTTGTATCAGCACCGTGTTGACCCGAACGTGCCCATCGAAGACGTAGCGGGCGCGGTGAAGGATTTGATCCAGGCAGGGAAGGTGAAGCACTTCGGCATGTCGGAAGCAGGCGTCAAGACGATCCGGCGCGCACACGCTGTGCAGCCGCTCACCGCGCTCCAGAGCGAATACTCGCTGTGGACGCGGGGCCCGGAGGCCGAAGTGCTACCGATGCTCGAGGAACTGGGGATTGGCTTTGTTCCTTATAGCCCTTTGGGAAAGGGGTTTTTGACTGGAAAGATGGACGCGAACACGAAGCTCGGCAGCTCGGATTTTCGTAGCACGCTCCCTCGCTTTACACCGGAGGCAATGAAGGCAAATCAGGCCCTGGTTGACTTGCTGGGCAAGATCGCACAACGAAAGAAGGCGACCCCGGCTCAGATCGCGCTCGCCTGGCTGCTGGCGCAGAAGCCGTGGATTGTTCCAATACCGGGTACGACGAAGTTGGCTCGCTTGGATGAGAACATTGGATCGGTCGCGGTCGAACTCACGCCAGACGACTTGCGCGAAATCGAAACTGCCGCCTCGAAAATCACGGTGGAAGGCAATCGCTATCCGGAACACATTGAGAAGATGACTGGCCTTTGAGCAGGAGCCTGGCCCAGGCTTTTGATCTCGCAGGCACAGTGCTGTTGTTTCAGGCAGCGCGACTCCCGCCCCTTCGAATTCGCTCAGGGCAGGCTCTTGCAAGAGCCAAGAACGGGGCACCCTTTTTCTGGATTGGGCCAGCTCATTTCTCGTGATAGAGTTCCCAGAAAGCCCATGCCATCTATTCTTCTTTCTGACCATGCCCTGGCCCGTCGGCTTGAACGCGCGGAAGCCTCGGCCAACGCGCGTTTCGTTGAGGCTCGCGCGCGCGTTGTGCCCGGCTCTGGCGCGCAGTGGATCGAAGTGGCGGGAGCCTATGCCATGTTCGATGGTGTCCACTCGCCGTGCACGCAAACGTTCGGATTGGGTTTGTTCCAAATGCCAACTGCTGCTGACATGGATAGGCTCGAATCGTTTTTCCGAGAGCGCAAGGCACCGGTATTTCATGACGTCTGTCCGTTGGCCGACCCAGCACTCTTGGCCATGTTGAGCGACCGAGGCTATCGGCCCTTCGAGTTGACGAGTGTGATGTTTCTGCCACTCGCCGAGCGCTTGGCAAAGGCCGCTGTTGGCGAGGTACCTCTGCAAGTTCGCGTTGTGGGCGAGAACGAAGGGGATCTCTGGTCGCGGACCTCGGCGGAAGGCTGGCGGGAAACGCCGGAAATTGCCGCCATGATGCTGGAATTCACGCGTGTCGCCGCGGCCACCGAAGGCAATGTGCGGTTTCTGGTCGAGCTGCAGGGTCAGCCGATTGCTTCCGGGGCGCTTGCCATTCACGAGGGTGTTGCGGTATTTGCGGGGGCCAGTACCATTCCCGAGTGGCGTCGGCGGGGCGCACAACAGGCGTTGCTGGAAAGTCGTTTCCAATACGCCGCGCAAATCGGATGCGACTTGGCCACGATCGGCGCCTTGCCCGGCAGCACGTCCCAGCACAACGCCGAGCGGCAAGGCTTCCGGATTGCTTATACGCGGATGAAGTGGCGATTGGCGAGTACGTAGTTTTTTCCGAGACTGGCGATGTTCCCCTCACGCGCCGTTTTCATAGTTCGGATGCTTACTCGGGCGATCCAAAACTGATGGAGGATAGCTGAAGATGTTGGTTCCAGCGCATGTCGTGGAGATGTGCGTGGCTGGACGCGAGGAATGGAGGGAGAGGACATTGCCAGAAGCAAGCGCCTTGGCTGGCAATTTCAGAACCAGCCGGAAGCGCGTGGACTTTTGCTGCATTTGAGCCACAACAGCGGCACCCTCAACTAACGGTTTGCGATCCCACCCGAAGGATATCGCCACGCAGGCTGCAAAACTCTCGCACACGACTGGGCAACCTTGACAAGCCGATGCAAGCTTACATAAGGTGCTTGCGTAGCAAACGCTTACCAATACTTCGTTTTCGGGTGGCTTTCATGAGTGCGGTTCGACCCAGAATTTCTTTCCTGTTCATTACGCTACTGTCGCTTCTTGTTGCACATCGAGCCTGGCCTCAAGCTTCCTCTTTCGCGCCCAACCAGATGGACACCGTGCTCTACGGCGTCGCGTATTACCCGGAATACATGCCCTACGAGCGCCTGGATCAAGACGTGCATCTGATGCAGCAGGCAGGCATCAGCGTGGTGCGGGTTGGTGAATCGAGTTGGGGACTGTGGGAACCGGAGGAAGGGAAATTCGAATACGCCTGGATGGACCGCGTCATCGAGAGAATGCACCAGGCCGGCATCCGCGTCATTCTGGGCACGCCAACGTATTCGATCCCCGCGTGGCTCTACCACAAACACCCTGAGGTCATGATCACGCGCCTGGGCGGCCAATCTCTTTACTACGGTATCCGGCAGAACACGGATCTTGCTAGTCCCGTCTACCGGTCTTACTGTGAGAAGGTGATACGCAAGATTTTGGAACACTACAAAGACAATCCCGCCGTCATTGGCTACCAAATCGACAATGAGACGTCGTCGGGAGGCGCAGCGAATGCCGATGTGCAGGCTGGATTCGGTGACTACTTGAAAAAGAAATTCACTACGGTCGACGAACTCAACCGCGTGTGGGGTTTGAACTATTGGGGACAGCGGCTCAACAACTGGAGCGAACTTCCTCCGCGCGACGGCATCATCAATCCCGGATGGAAGCTAGAGTGGGAGCGCTACTCGCAGTGGTTAACCACCGACTTTCTGGCCTGGCAGTCCGGGCTGGTGAAGGAATACAAAC
>JAYTQD010000350.1:0-10029 GCA_043746935.1 Acidobacteriaceae bacterium
CCACGGTTCCCAGCGGTCCATATACTCTTGACTCGGCGCGATACGGATCGAAACTGACTCGAGTCGACTGTAGACGAGATTGAGGCTGTGAAAGCACTCCGGATCACGGGAGTTCCATCGACCAGAATCGGCGTCCTATAACTCATTCAATACAAAGCAGCTAAGAACTACCAAATTCAACGACCTTCAAGAAACTGACGGAGAGGGATCCAGTGGTCGGAGGTTCAAACCTCCATCGGAACCAGACCGGGCGCGTCGGGGGATGTTCAAGAAGGGCGATCACTCTTGAACCGCTCGAGTGCGCTTTTGGCCTCCCGTAGATCCGAAGTGCGTTTCTCGAGTTCCGCGCCGTAGAGTTCCGCGCACTCATAGAGACGAGCGTTCTGAATGGCTGCGGCGGCTGGAATTGCGACCGATTTGGCCAGCCGTAGATGTTCCTGAGTAAAGTTGCCGGGAACAGGGTGGCCCAAGGAAAGCAGCCCTAGTGTCTGGCGGGAGGCCACCAATGGAACGCAGAGCCAGGAGCGCAACTGGCCGCAGCCCCTGAGAGCGTGCCATTCCTCTTCCTGCCTGGTGTCGGAGATCATGAGACCGTTTTGACTGACCAGGACTCGCTGCAGGACGGGGAAGTCGGCAGCATTGAGGGTCAGTGGGTATTTCACAGCCTGCTTCGCGGCGTCAGGGCGTGGCGCTTCCCGTGCCACAAACAGCCGGGAATCAGATTCAAGAAGCAAGATCTGCGCGGACTCGTACGGGACCAGTTCCAGGAGAGACTGAAGCAAAGTATCCAGAACGTTATCCATTCGGAGGTCTTGCGTCAGCGCCAATGTGGCTTTGCGCATCACGTCGGCTTCGGCCCAAGCGGATTCGGCCAGAGATAAGTTTCTCGCGACTTCCTCTTCCGCATGTTTCTGAGTTGTAATGTCCAGCGCGGTTCCGACGAGTCGGCGAATTTTGCCTTTGCCATCCCGCACGGGAAATCCGCGCACCCAGACCCAGCGCGAGGCTCCGCGGGGCAACACGATTCTGAACCGTTCGTCAAAATCCCCGGTCCGAGTCGCCTCGTCCAGCTTGAAGAGCACTTGCACGCGGTCGTCAGGATGGATGATCTCTTCGTAGGAGAGCGGGTCTTCTTGGAGTGCTTCGCGGGAGCGTCCCGTGATGGCCCCGTAAGCTGGATTTACATAAAGCGTCTTCCTGGTGTCTGCATCGATCATCCAGAAGATTTCCTGAATGTTATCGGCCATCTGCCGAAACCGTTCTTCACTCTCCAAAAGAGAAGTTTCCGTAGTGTCGAGAGCGCTGGCGGTCTGCCAGTGCTGTTCGCGTGCTATCAACAAGAATCTGGAGAAGAAGAAGAGCACGACGCAGACCGTGGCCAGGGCGATCCCCAACAACATGGACGAGAGATCAATGGTGTGGAGTCTGCTTGCCAGGAGCGTCACGACCAGGATGGCTAGAGCGAGGCAAAAAAGGGTCGCACTGATCCTCCAACCAAACTGATGAGAGGGGTGGCTGCGAGAGGAGTCACGTCGGAGTTGGCTGCCTTGCTCCATGGCACTGCCGCGGCGAGAAAGTTGGGCATGGCGGGCAGTGTAGACCCGCAACGCGAAAGACGAAGACGACTGAGCTGACGATTGGCGCTGCCGCAGTTTCCGGCCCGATAGTATGCGCTCGCCCGTAACGCGTCAAGCTTTGAATGGCTTTCGGTCGAATCGCTTCATTACTTCGACCCTGGCCAGAGTATGACAATCAGCTCGCTTTCCAGGGCACGTCAATCACTGCGCAACCCGAATCCATGATACGCGTCTTATACTTTACCCATGTGTGGCCGCTATCGTCTTGCCCGCAAGAAGGAGATCCTCGCGGAGTACTTTGATGTGGAGAACGACGTTGATTGGAGTCCTCGTTACAACATTGCACCTGGACAGAATGTGGCGGTGATTCGGCAGGACGTGACTCGTCCCGTTCGTTCCCTTTCGCTGATGCGTTGGGGGCTAATCCCGTTCTGGGCGAAGGATGCCAAGACTGGATACAAAATGATCAACGCCAGAGCGGAGACGGTTGCTGAGAAGCCAGCCTTTCGCGAACCGCTGGCATCTCGCCGCTGTTTGATTCCCGCCGATGGATTTTACGAGTGGTCGAAATTCAGCAAGGGGAAGTCTCCCTTTTGTTTTACCCTCGCAGACGATTCAATCTTTGCGTTCGCTGGAATCTGGGACCGCTGGAGGATCCCGGAGCGGGAACCCGTCGAAACCTGTTCGATCATTACGACTTCCGCAAATGCACTTTTGTCCGACATTCATGACCGAATGCCGGTCATTCTTAAAGCTGAAGACCATGATCGATGGCTTGATCCGGGATTCAAACACGTCGATGACATCCTCGACTTGCTCAAACCATATCAGGAGGATTCGATGCGTCGCTACCGAGTGAGTTCCCGCGTGAACTCAGCGCAGAACGATGACCCAGCTTGCGCCGAGGAATATGTTCCCGAGACGCTCTTTTACTAACAAATTCGGCCGTCTTGACATCTTCAAGTCCAACGCCTATCTTTGTCCCGATTCGGCGAAGTGAAGGGGAAGCG
Organism: Acidobacteriaceae bacterium; assembly: GCA_043746935.1. Lineage (GTDB taxonomy): Bacteria > Acidobacteriota > Terriglobia > Terriglobales > Acidobacteriaceae > JANXUC01. The sequence goes on from JAYTQD010000350.1 coordinate 2,588, forward strand.
TTTGAGCTTCTCATCCGAGGGGGCTTCTACTCGCCGAGGTTCCCGGGAAAAGTGTGCCGATTAAGAGTCGAAACACCACGACGTGAGTGTGTCTATTTACTTTACGTGAGGTGATGCCAAGTGCGCTTCGCTCTGGGCCTTACGTTCAAAGGTGGGATCTTCTTCACAAGAACTCGACGTCCCAAGGGACAGCTAAGAGCGGCAGCGCAACTGCCACGAAGTAGCAAACTCGTCCTATGTGCTGCTGTAGCGAGTGGGCCAAAGAAAACATAAAAAATGGAGATGATACAATGCCACAATCGAGAACAACTGGATTTCGAGCGTTGACGGTATGCGGACCCTTCTTGATCGCGCTTATCCAAGCATTCTTACTTTCTCAGAATGTCGCAGGACAGACTCCCAAGGACCCTCAGGGTGAGCAGAAGGTGGCCCCGGCGTACGCGCAACGCGAACAGACCGCTGCCGCTGCGATACGACAAATGCTGTCAGCCCTGCGAGAAAGAGCGACAAAAGAGAATTGGACCTTTCGTGTTGGTTACACTGCCGCATTGGATCTGCCCCTAACAACATTGGCCGCAACCAAAGCTCCGGAAGGCCTGGCTCGACTGGCGTCCGCTCAGAATAAAGAGGCATTCGAGTTTCTAAAAGGAAGCCAATATGCACTTACACAAGAGGCGCGGAAAAAAGCTGCCTGCTTCGGACGGCGCTGCAAAAGTCGGGACGACCGATTGCGTTGAGTCTTTCCCCTGGAGCAGCACCGCTGGAAAAGACCGACGAGATGAAGAAGTACGCGCAAATGTGGCGCATCTCGGATGACATCTGGCATAGCGATGTTCCATATCCGCAAGGATTGGGGGACCAGTTCGCGAATGTTGCCAAGTGGGCGGGCAAGGTGTTCTTGCCTTCCGAACCGGGCGCACCGTTCGGCCACAGAAGAATGGCCTGTGGTTCAGAGGCGGCAAGCGTCCCGCACAAGAGGAGTGTGAGAAGAATTCCATGCGAGATGTGATTGAGCGTTGGCATGTTCGACTACGGGATTCGGGTACTCGATTGAATCGCCATTTCGCGGGCCGCTCTCAACTGAGCAACGGGGTCGCCTGTGGGCAGAAACTCCATTGCGACCGTGCCGCGGTATTTCAGCTCACCGAGCTTGCGAAAAATGCTGCTGTAGTTGATCTCGCCTGTTCCGGGTTCGTGGCGTCCGGGAACATCGGCAATGTGCACCAAGGCTACGTGCGCGATGTTCTTCTCGAGTTTGTCAATCAAATTGCCTTCAGCAATCTGCTCGTGGAAGAAATCGTAGAGGAATTCCACTTGCGGATGGTTAACGGCCTTCACGATCTCGAAGGCCTCGTTGGCGGACGTCAAGTAGTACTTCGGATTCTCCAAGGGATCAATCGTTTCCAGCAAGAGCTGTACCGGCTCTCCGGCGATCTTCTTTCCTTCCACCAACTTGGCAGCAGCCTTCAGGCCGTCGATGCAGCTTTGATGCTGGACCTCGCGGTTCATTCCGGGCACGATATCGCCGGAGAGAAGAATGATGCTTGGGCAATCGAGTTTTTCCATCGAGACCAGCGCCTCGCGCAAATCCGCCAGCAACGCGTCCCGGTCGGCAGGGTTGGTGAGGCCGTGCTTCAATCCCGCCGTCGCGTCGAAAGAGATACCGAGTTCCTTGCGCTTCGCGTTGGCCCGGGCGTAGTCCTCTTCGGACCATTTCTGGTACTCTCCGACGAGTTCCACATTCCTGTAACCCGCCTCCGCAACTTTCTCGAGTCGCTGTTCAAACGGTAGATCTCTGAACACAGTCCAGAGCATTACGGAAAGTTTGAACGGCACGTTGGGCGTAGTTGCGTCGGAAGCGACAGGCATTTCTTCCGCGCCGAGGAGCGGCTTGTAAGGGGACACAGTTGCGGCCAGCGTAGCGACCGCGCAATTGCGGATGAAGGTTCTTCGATTCATAAGTTTTCCGGGAATGAACTGCCGGACGATTCTAGCCCATCGGTGGGCCGATGGTCTCTAGGCCGAATCCTGGTTCCGCCGAGTCTCAAGAGATAATTATTCGGTTAATAGTAAAATCGATAGCGTAACTCCAAAGATAACTCCCGCGGGTTGTTCCAGTGGAACCCAGGGTTTTCGGGCGCTCTCAGATAAACAAAATGCCGCCCGTCGGGCAGGAAGGATGGGAACACGTGGATCTCGTTGCCCCCTGCGATAGTTGTCAGAAGAGTGGCGACGCCCCCGGCCGCCGAGACCTGCATAATGCCAGCCCCGTCTGTGCCGAAGATGATCACATCCTCCCTGCTCCACGCACCGCCAAGGACAAGGGCCTGGATTTCGCAGATAGTTTGCGGAGGCCCGCCGGAAATGTTGATCTTCTTCAGCTTTCCTGCGGTTTGAAACGCGATGAATCGGCTGTCCGGGGACCAAAAGACTGGTGGGGTGAACACGTCTTCGGTGCTCGGCAGCGGGCGGGCAGAGCGGGGGACGCGTGGTGCCCACTAAAAGGCCGAACGATTTTCGCCAAACCCTTGTAGTCTTGCTTTTCTCAATCCACTGAAAACGAGGGTTCTGAGCTTGGGTGCCGCTGTCCCCGCCGAGGCCCCAAAACCGTAGTCGGCTAAGGCAGTGACCCGAGAGGGCAAATAGCCGAGACTGTGGGGTCAGAGCCGATATCGGACCTTCGTAACCTGTACTCTCATGACGAAGATCGCTAGCATGGTCGGGAACCTCGATCAAAATGCCATCCCCCGATATTCCTAAGGAGACTTTAATGAAAGCGACGACTTTAGCGTTGGTTTTAGCGCTTGCATCTGCGGGTGCTCACGCGAGGGAACGAGCTCATGACTCGGGTACTCTCTTGCAAATGGATTCAGCAGAGTGTGGTACAGATCAGAAAAGCGGCAAGAGCTTAGCGGGTGAGGTGCTCGGGACGGACTCCGCCCACCAGAAGACGCATATGCTGCTCTGCCAGGAGTATCTACTGGAGACTGACCGAATCCTCTACAGAATTCGCCCCAAGGATGACAAGCATCCTGTCCTCCTACCAGTTGGCGAGAAAGCCCAGTTTCGCCTGGATAAAGACAAGATGAAATTGCGCGTGGAAGATTTGGACGACAAGGAGCGGGACTACATCGTTGTGTCCATGACCCCACGGCAAGAGCGCGCCGAGACTGCCGACAAGAGATAGCGGCTCGCCAGGCGAACAAGGAAAAAGCCCTGCTCCCTGGCGAGCGGGGCTTTTCTCATGCCCCAAATAACTTAAAGGCTTAGTACCTGTTTTCCGGGGCGGACGACGGAATACGTTGACTGGAGATATGCAATTGATTGCTGTTGGCATCAGGCGATTGCACCCAGGACCCGGATTTTGAGTGCGATGGCGATATTTCGACAACCGATGGTTCCAAGCTCCGCTATTCGGGTTCATTTGCCGCTTCGACTGCTCGCAGACACGTTATCGCAGGTTCACTACCAATCGTTCCGAGCTTTTTCCGCACTCGCTGCAAATCCTGAGCCACCATGCCGCTACCATCCGTTGTCCCAGCAAGCTCGCACATCTGCGTCTGCGTTTTTAGCGAAAATAGTCGAATCGTGGCAAGGAACTCGTTCGGTTTGCTGGTTAGAACGTCGGCGTAGGAAGGAGAGTCAGCGGTCGCGCAAGGAGGAATCCATCAGACTTCGTCGCAACGAATTCTGTCCCAAGCACACACTCGGGTCGCCTCTTTAGTTGTGCGACAGGCAGAGAAGACATCCGTTCCAATCCCTGCCGTGATCGTCTGGCACCGCACCCAGAGACGTCCATTCTTTATATTTCTGTCCAACCCCAGGATGTTGTCCTCCCGGCCCTCAAGAAGGCCGAAGACAATGACGGCCTAATCGCTCACATATGAGTGGGCGGGGATGTCATCGATCCTCGAGATCACTGTTCAAAAGGGAGTTACGGGAAGCTTGGATCTAGTAATCACGCGTTGGGTCTGATCACGCGCCGTCAAGGGTAAAACTAAATGACACAATTGTGACAATGCTTGCTCGCCGGTGTGCGATGCTCGTGCCATTGAGAATGCGCTTCGCTAGAAGTTCAGTGATCGAACGACCTGACGTTTTTGGAAGGGGGGACTATGAAAGCTTATCCCATCGCATTTGTCCTTGCGATTTTCGTTGCCGCGGCGGCTCCAGGCAGCGCACAAACGAGCCAGCCCGTTGCTGGTACTGGTTGCAATAGCCCGGATGGGAGCCGCTTCAACCTGGAGCCTCGCCTCAACGCTGTGGTTCAGGCTGCTGGATCAGTGGCGTTGTTGCCTAACCGAGCGGGGGCTAGCGTCGATCTGGTGGTCGCCACCGGAAACGATGCCCGCGGGCTGACGACAAACCCCAATGCAACCATCATCAGTGCGGATGCTTTCTACGTGCAGCGATCCAACGCCCACTGCGTCGCCGATTTTGAGGGTGGCCTGCCACGCATTTCCAACATCATCGACCTATTTATCCCGTTCGGCAACCCCACCGTGGTGGCCGATCCGGCGCGCGATGCGTTCTTCATCGCCGATCTTAGGTTTGGCATTACGCATGACAATAACGGCGTAGGAATCGTTCGAGCTACCGCCGCGAATCTTCTCGATCCGAAGGCCTGCCCGAATGGCACAGAGTTCGGGACCGCGTCCTGTTGGACCACTGGAGCCGTCACAAACATTACGACCGTAAATGCTTTCCTTTTCGAGCCCCAGATTACGGTGGATCCGCGGAAGAACGGGATCGGTGCGGGGGATCTCTATACGGTAGTCTCGCAGTTCGATCCTGCCAATAATGGTCACCACGGCATCTTCCTGACGGCCTGTACCAATGGTCTCACCTGTGGCAATTCCATCAAGATCAGCGGTGCCGACCTGGAAGGATCGTTTGGCTGGGTTCAGGTGCGTCCGGACGGCAGCATCACGGTGTCCTACCTGAATACGAACTTTATTACTGGGAATCCGGCGACCATCAAATTCGTAGACTGCAAACCCAAGGGTGCGCCAGCGGCGCCCACCTGTGGTGCGCCGGTTGTGATTACTACTGAAAAGAATCTTGTTTTCGCGAGCAACGTAGGCGACGCTCCCACACTGAATTCTTTACATCCCAAGCACGTGCATCGTCTGGAAAGCGACGGCAAAAGCGTAACTACGTTTCTCGTTTATGACCGCTGTGATGTGCCCGTCCTATCCATTGGCCCTGGCTTTACCATGACTTGTCCGAAATCCGATGTCGTGATGACCAGTTCTAAGAACGGTGGTACGACCTGGTCTCCGATTACAAACGTGACAAACAGTCCGGGACAGCAATTCTTCTCGACCATTGCGGCCGATACCTCGACTGGGACGGTCAGCATCGCCTACTACTCCACCGAGAAAGACCACTTCGGAGAGCGCCCGCAGGTTTTCCTCGCGCAGGTGGCGCCAGGCGGAACAACGGGTGGAACCCCGCAGTTGCTGACCTCCGCCTCGGCCGACATGGGGGCGTCGTCCCCGATTTTGCTGCAGTTCCAGGCTACAGGATTTGGCGACCGCCTCGGTTTGACGGCAGTCGGAACCGGAATCACGGGGCAGAGCCGAGCCTATGTAAGCTTCACCTGGAGTAGCGTGCCCGGAATCTACAGCGGTGTTTCCAGCACCGATGTCAACAATCATTTGACGCTCCTTCAGTACTAGCACGAGTTGCGAACGAACTGGCTGAAACGACCTCTTGTAGGAGAAATCACGATGAACGCAATGAAGACCGGGATTTTGGGAATCGCGTTTGGATCATTTTTGCTTCAGCCGCTAGAGGCCCAGAGCGTCGATGTTGGCGACGGCGGCGGAAATGCGGCAGAGAAGAACCAGTCGCACATGCCCAAGGCATTCCAAGGTTTCCGAATACCACCATCGGCACCGCTCAGGTTTCTCGCTTCCGAGGAAGGCAGAAGTTTCCTGAAAGCGAGCGGGCATCCGCTGGCCCAATATGCGATTCAGGCGTTCGGCTTGCCGTCGCAAGCCGCAGTCGCGTCCGCAGTACGATCCCAGCAGGCGGCGAGTGGGTCTGGACGGACAGTCTCCGAGCGATCCGAGGAGGCCGTTCCCGCCACCTCCGTTCCCTGCAGCGGAAACAGTGGCGCCCTCTTTAACTTGGAGCCGCGCGCCAACGCTCTACCGCAAAACCAGGCCAATGCCGATTTCCTGCCCAACCGCATTGCTCCGGGCGATGACCTGATCGTGCAAGCAGCCAACGACTATCGTGGCAATTTAAGCCATGGCCCCTGGGATCAGAACGTGAGCGGCTATTATGTACACCGCTCAACCATCGCGGACTGCAGCGTGCAGTTTGAAGGCGGCCTGCCGAGTTTCACCTTTCAGGGCAATACTGAAATGGGAATCGGAAATGTGGTGGTAGCAGCCGACCCGGCCCGCGATGCATTTTTCATGGCAGACGTGCGCTTCGCGAATACGGGAGGTGTGGGCCTGTTTCGCGCTTCCGCCGCCACCTTGCTCAATACGACAGCCTGTCCGAATGGCACGCACTCGCAAGTGCAAGCGGCATCGTGTTGGGCAGCGACTGCTCCAGTGCTGGTATTCCCCCAGGCCGGTTTCGACTCCGTCAACGATCTCCCCAGCATCGCCGTGGATGAGCGCTCCTCGGCGGCAACCGGAGCGGGCAACGTTTATGTGGCTAGCACGCAGTTCAGTTTCGCGCAACAGACGAGCACCATTGTTCTCGCGGCCTGCAGCAATGCTCTCAACTGCAGCACGGCCCTCGCCGTCAGCGGTTCAGACACCAGCTCCGGTTTCCCCGATGTGCGCGTGCGCCCCGATGGCCGAATCAGCGTTTCCTATCTGGTCCGCAACAGCGACGGAAGTGAGACCATCAAGTTCGTGGCGTGTACCCCGGCCGTAGCTCCCAAATTACCCGTCTGTGGCCCTCCGGTCTTAGTGCAGAATATTGCGCATTCGATTGCACCTAGCGTTGGGTCTCTAGCGCTAACTGAACTGGTTAACCTAAACCTGGTCGCGTTCACTTATCCGAAGCACACGCATCGAGCGGAGTCCGGAAATGCTTTCACAACGTTCCTGGTCTACGACGATTGCAGACATCCGTTCCAACAGGGAAATCCTTCCTTTACCCAGTGCCTGGATGCGGAAGTCTTGATGACTGCATCCACCGACAATGGGAAAACCTGGAGCGCTCCAGTATCTGTGGACACTACTGCGGGCCACCACTTCTATCCGGCTATTGCCACGGACGCCTCCACTGGGTTCGTGAACATCGCCTACTACAGCACCGAGGGCGACAAGTTTAACCATAACGTGCGCGTGCTGCTCAACCAGATTGCGCCGGGCACCACTAAGATTGGCCCCGCAAAATTTATGACTACCACACTGACCCCGATCGATTCCGACCCTGGCAACACGGGTTTCCTCCAATTCGAAATGTTCATC
>JAYTQD010000351.1:0-1354 GCA_043746935.1 Acidobacteriaceae bacterium
GGAAAGCTTTACCATATTCGGTATCCGGTGGTGGGCTCGGAAGAATATCTGGTGGTGGCGACGACGCGGCCGGAGACCATGCTGGGTGATACGGCGGTCGCCGTGAACGCGAAGGATGAGCGTTACACGCATTTGCATAAGAAGATGCTGCAACTGCCGCTGGCGGACCGGCAGATCCCTTTGATTCTGGATGATATTGCGAATCCGGAATTTGGGACGGGTGCGGTGAAGATTACTCCCGCGCACGATGCCAATGACTACCAGGTTGGTTTGCGGCATTTGCTGCCGCAGATCGACATCATGGACGACACCGCGCATCTCAACGAGAATGCCGGTTCGTATGCCGGGCTCGACCGCTTCGCTGCGCGCGAGAGGGTGCTGCAGGATTTGCGGGACCGCAGGCTGGTGGACAGTGAAAAGGACTATGTTGTGGCCCTGGGCAAGTGCGACCGCTGCAAGACGGTGGTGGAGCCGCGGCTCTCGACGCAGTGGTTCATTAAGATTGCTCCGCTAGCGGAACGCGCCATTGAGGCGGTGGAGAAGGGCGAAATTCGCTTCACGCCGGAGAACTACGCCAAGACATATTTCGAGTGGATGCGGAACATTCATGATTGGTGCATCTCGCGGCAGTTGTGGTGGGGGCATCGCATTCCGGCGTGGCTTTGCGCGGACTGCAAAACCATCATGGTGGTGCGGGGAATGCCGGAGCAGTGTTCGCACTGCAAGAGTACGAGTCTGCAACAGGATCCTGACGTGCTGGACACATGGTTCTCCTCGGGCCTGCTGCCGTTCAGCGTGTTCGGTTGGCCGGAAAAGACGCGCGATCAGGAAGTGTTCTATCCGGCGTCGTTGTTGATTACCGGCTCGGACATTTTGTTTTTCTGGGTGGCGCGCATGATCATGCTAGGTTGCCATTTTATGGCGGACCATCCCAAAGGCAGTGTGCCTTTTCGGCAAGTTTATATTCATGCGCTGGTGCGAGACGCAGAGCGGAAAAAGATGTCGAAAACGAAGGGCAATGTGCTCGATCCGATTGAAGTGATTGGCGAGTACGGGACGGATGCCACGCGGTTCACCTTGGCGGCGATGGCGGCTCCGGGGACGGATATTGCGTTCAATTCGGATCGTACGCAGGGCTATCGAGCGTTTGCGAACAAGATTTGGAACGCCGCGCGGTTCATGTTCATGAACGTGGATAAGGCGCAGCAGGCGGGCATTTGGTCGCTGGATGACTTCCGGAAGTCGTTGAAAGATGGCAAACCCGGCGTGACGATTAGCGGCTGCCAGGTGCTAACGCTGGAAGACCGCTGGATTTTTTCCCGCTTCAACACGGTAACGGGGGAAGTTCATCAGG
>JAYTQD010000352.1:0-1354 GCA_043746935.1 Acidobacteriaceae bacterium
GGGAGCCGGTTGAAATTGGGGACGGGCACCTCGCGACGCTTTGATTTCTCGGAGATTTGTACGTATCGCTCGGAGCCAGTCCCCTTTTTCAACGAATCAGAAAAAACGGTGTTACCGGATTCCGGCGGGGCTGTACTGATAGGTAGTGTCTGTCCAAAAATTTGTTTCGCCGCGGATTTCGTGGCATAATTTGCAGAAAATATCCTCGAAGATGAAACCTTTTTGTGTTCTGTGGCGTATTAAACGCAGGGAAATCAACAGAACAGGCTTTCATCTTCGAGGAGGGTAAGATGCGAAAAGCGTTTTCCGAGCAGCAGCGATTGGATTGCCGAAGTGTCTTGGGTGTCGAGCTGAATCTCAATTGTCGCGACGAGATTGTTCCGATCCTCAGAGCAATTCAGCATGTCTACGAGCAGCCGAAACTCCGCAAGCAGATTCTCGAATTGATCGCCCAGGATGTCAACCAGGACGCGAGTGCGGAGTTGGGGCGCCAAGGGATGGATTACTGGCAGATTCTCGTGTTGGCCGCGGTACGGCTGGGCTGCAATCTCCGTTACGACAGGTTGCAGGATTTGGCCGAGAACCATGCCGCCTTACGTCACATCATGGGAGTCGGAGATTGGCGCCAGGACGTGGATTTCAATTGGCGGCGGATCCGCGACAACGTCTGCTTTCTGAAGCCGGAGACGATCGACAAGATCAGCCATGCGATCGTCGCCGAAGGACACCGCCTGGAGCCCGAGGCCGCCGAACAACAGCGTGCCGACTTCTTCGTGGTGGAGACCAACATCCATTGGCCGTCGGAAAGTTCGCTGATTCGGGATGGAATCCGAAAGATCCTTGAACTGTGCGTGTTGATCGACTCGGTGCTGAACATCGGCGGCTGGCGGCAAGCCGACCATCTGCTCAAACAGATCAAGAAGCTGGCGCGCAATATCGACCGCATCGCGTCAAAAAAAGGAGGCAAGTATCAAGAGCGGCTCAAACAGGAATATGCGCTGCTGCTGGAACGCAGCGGTAACATCGTGGAACGCGCGGAGCGATTGCTGCTGGCGGCGGAAGCAATCAAGCAACCGGCCTGCACCGCGCAAGCCGTCAAAGAACTGCGGGGGTTTCTCGAGCGCACTGAACAGGTTCGTGACACGGCTCGCCGTCGCGTGCTGAACGAGGAAACGGTTCCCAACATGGAGAAGCTGTTCAGCATCTTCGAACCACACACTCAGCTTTACATACGTGGCAAAGCCGGCGAGCCGCTACAGTTCGGCCGCATGGCTCTGGTTTACGAGGATGCGGCCGGATTCATCACGCATTCGTATGTCTTGGGTCGCGACGAACTGGAGCGCGACGTGATTAT
>JAYTQD010000353.1:0-10002 GCA_043746935.1 Acidobacteriaceae bacterium
AAGCGTCCCACTCCTGAGCCAGGTTCCGGCACTCCTCGGGAGAAGCGTCCTCGCAGAATTGCTGGGCGGCTTTGGCGGGGGAGTCGTACTCGTCTTGCCAATCCTCATGCAGGTAGCCGCGCAGAAATTGCTTGAGTGCGGGAAAGGTGGCTGCGGAAATTTGCGGTGCCCTTGGAGCCGCCTTGGCAGGGTCTATCTTCCTGGCAGTCATTTAGCGGCACTCCGGATAAGAAGTGAGAACGTAGTATTCGTCGGAGCTCAGCCAGCGCAACACGATTTTCGCATCAGAACACGGACGCGAAGAAGTGTCTCCGCGATGGAGCGTGCGACCTATCGGGCGATTTCCGCGGTAGTCGAGCACCAGGTTCGGGTGTCCCGAGCGCGCCATCCAACTCTCGATGCGGGACTCGTTTTCTTGCAGTGCATTTCCCACGGCAAATTGTGCCGCTGTCCGATCCGTATAAGTGGAAGACGCGGAAATATCCTCATGTGCCAGACGGTCGCGGAGTTCCTCGTCGGTGCGGCCCACATGTTTGCGCAGCGTGTGCCCTCCGGCGCGTTCGTCCGAGGCAAGATCATGGGAGGCTCCACGGAAATCCTGTTGGGTCACGTGATCGGCTTCGGAGGTTCCCCGAGGAACGCCTTCCGGCTCTGCGGACGGATCTTTCTCTGGGGTCAGTTCCTTTGCTATGTCCGGATCTAAGGGCTGAACCTTCTTTGCGGGCGCAGCCTTGGGCATCATTTGCTTGAATTCATTACAGCCCACCAATAGCAGAAAACAACCGGCGAGGATGCTGGTGAAGATTCGCGAACGCGTTGGGAGAAATACCCTCATAGAGAGACCAGTGCCATATTGTAATGGAGCGCCGGGTCCGCTCCCAACCCGATGGTCCATTCTTCGCGCGGGCAGAAAAAATCGGGGTGCGCGGCGCAAGAGGCAGCGCTATAATCGCGGCATTATGAAAACTGCAAAGATCGTGACACTCCTTCTTCTCGCTGCGGCGAGTAGCCGGTTGATGGCGAGTCCGAAGTACAACGTGGAACTGAAAAACGCCAAGGGCGAGAGCGTGGGCACGGCGACGCTACAGTCCGCGGGTAAGGGCATCAAGATTAAGCTGAACCTGAAGAACCTGCCGCCGGGCGAGCACGCCATTCACATTCACCAGAATGCGAAGTGTGAAGCGCCAGATTTTAAGTCGGCGGGACCGCATTTCAATCCGGACGGCAAAAAGCATGGCTTGCAGAATCCGGACGGCTCGCATGCGGGCGACATGAACAACTTCACGGTTGGTGCTAAGGGTAAGGCGAAGCTGGTGGTGGTGAACGAGAATGTAAATCTTGGCACGGATAGTCACTCGGCGTTTAGCAATGGCGGGACGGCGCTGATGATCCACGCCAAGGCGGATGACCTGAAAACCGACCCGGCCGGCAATGCCGGCGACCGAATCGCCTGCGGCGTTATCAGCAAATAGGGGGTTGGGAATGGGCTGGGGGATGTAACGAAACTGTAAATTCCGGGGGTCCCCTCCCCTCCGCTTTTTTAAAAATATTCGGCGCTATTTGCCTTTTTTCTGCAAGTCTTTGCACATTTCGGAGAGATTAGTTCTGCTCGGTGGAGACTCTTGCAGCCGCCCAGGATAAATTTCCTGAATGTGGCTAATAAGCGCTTTCGATTGGCGGCGGTTCCGGCCATCCCGTATTCTTGTTGTCGTTGTAGGTTTTTGTGCAAGCCCGTCCCAGGCTGAAATAAATCCATCCAATTTTCGAGGAGATCCATGTCGACCGAATTGCGTGATTTTTTGATGCTCTCGTATGACAAGCTGGAACAGTTAAACCTGGAAGCCAAGGAGGACCGCAAAAATCGCGTTGCCGCGCACAAGATCCAGGAGAAACGGCTCAAGTATCTCACCGACGAAAAGCGCATCAAGGCCGTGACGCTATTGTTCAGCGACCTCGAAGGCCGCCTGCATATGCTCGACTACGACAAGAAATTCCTGATCAAGAGCTGGGACAACCTTACGTTTGACGGGTCTTCGATCCGCGGCTTCACGGCGCAGCGCGAGAGCGATCTGCGGCTGGCCATCGACTGGAGCGCGTTCTACTGGGCGCCCGCCGACTTCTTTGGGTCGGGCAAGGTGATGGTGTTTGGCGAGGTCATCGACAAGAAGGGCGGCCCCTACAGCGCGGATATTCGCGGCGTGCTCAAGAGCTTCGCTCAGGATTTGCACAAAAAAGAAGGCTACACGTTGAACGCGGCCAACGAGATTGAGGGCTTCCTCTTCCAGGGAACTGACGCCGAGCGCCACTACCACGAGACGCACAAATTCGAATACGTGAACACCGGTGGCTACTATCACTCGTTGCCCGGCGATACGCTGCGGACGTTTATTGACACTTCGGCGGAAGTGCAGCGCGCGATGGGTTTCGAAAATGAAAAAGACCATCCGGAAGTTGCGCCTTCGCAGTTTGAAATCAACTATAGCTACGGCGAAGTGGTCGCAGCCGCGGATCAGATTCAGATTTATAAGTTGATCTGCCGCCAGGTCGCGACCAGCATGGGACTCTCGGCGTCCTTCTTGCCGAAACCCGTGGTGGGCGTGAACGGCAACGGCATGCACACCAACGTTTCCATCAGCAAGGGCGGCAAGAATTTGTTCTGGGATCCGAAGGGTGAAGAGCAACTCAGCAAGCTGGGATGGTCATTCGTGGACCGCATTCTGACCCACGGAAACGACATCTGCCTGCTGCTCAATGCCAGCGTGAACGCTTATCGCCGTCTTGATCCGCACTTTGAAGCGCCGAACCAGATTAAGGCTTCGGCGGTGGATCGCGGTTCCATGGTGCGCATCCCGATCGGCAACGAAAAGAGTATGCGCGTGGAAGTGCGCTCGGTGGGCCCGGATGCGAACCCGTACATGGTGCTGTACTCGATTTTCAAGGCTGGCCTATCCGGCGAGACTTCGAAGATCAAGAATTTGCGTCAGGCGGAGCGTTACCTGCCCGACAACGTCTATACGGCGCTGGAAAACTTCCGCAAATCGGACTGGACCACGAAGTTGCTGGGCGAGGATGTGAAAGGCCGCTACGCCGATCTGAAACAGGCTTCGGCGGATCGCTGTCCGCGGCTGCTGGGGACGTTCGTGAAGGCTCCCGAAGTTCAGTACCACCACGATGTCTACAATCAGTTCCTGTGGAACATGTTCTAGAAAGTTCGCGTGGGGACGGCCGCCCTCGGCCGTCCGCTCCAGAAAAAAGCCCAGGCGATGAGCCTGGGCTTTTTATTTTGCAAGCACTTCGTTCGAACAACTTAAGTTTCCGACTCAGGGGCTTCAAGCCCAAGAACCTGCGGAGCTGCGCTCCTGGACGGCCGGGGGCGGCCGTCCCCACGAAGAGCTGAACGGCAGATCCTTCTTAAAGTAGCCTTAAAGCAGCCCTAAATCAGCGCCGAAGGCCGTCGCGCCCAGTCTTTCTTTTTGTCCTTCGCAATGCCTTCCATGTCTTTCACATAAGCTCCAGCCTGCGTCAGTACATGGTGCAGGTCGTTGCCCACGCTGATGAAAGTAAATCCCTTGTCCAGGAATTCGCCTACGCGCGAGGTGCCAAACAAAAATATTCCAAGAATAATTTTGTTCTTGCCTGCCTCATCGACCAGCTTTTGCGTGGCTGCGCCGAGTTCGGGCGAAGTGTACATGTGAGGGAATTCATACTTCACGTACAGCCCCATCGACATGCAAAGATCGTTCTGTCCTAGGAACAACATGTCCACGCCGGGGACTGCCGCAATCTCCGTCATGTTTTCGATGCAGGAAGCGGTTTCCACCTGGAGCGCGACGATGATGTTGTCGTTCGCCCCGCCAGCGTAGCCGAGCAAGCCCGCCTTATTCATGCTGCGCTGCGGAAAATAGACGGAACGCGTTCCAGCCATCGGATATTTTGTGCAGCTGATGGCTTGGCGCGCTTCTTCCGCCGTATTGATGTAAGGGACGAGCACTCCGTCCGCGCCCAGGTCGAGAGCCTGCTGAATGCCAGCCCGGTCGCTATAGCCCGCCACGCGCACCATGGACTTCGCCCCGCCGGCGGCGATCGCACACAGCATGGCCGAGAGCTTTTCGTAGCCCATCGGCCCGTGCTGCGAATCGACCAGCAACCAGTCGTAGCCGCTGTGCGCCAGCTGCTCGGCCACCGTGGGGCTGTGAGAGTTGAGGAACAAGCCCATCTTGGGTTTGCCCTCCCGCAATTGCTTCTTGAACTCGACGCCACTGGGGGCGATTTCCGGCATGACAGAATTCTCCTGGGTGAAATGAATAGCAGGGTTCGGGGAATTGCCCGCGGCGGACGGCTTACCGTGGGTTCCGAGCGAGCTGGCTCGCCAGACTCGATTCCTAAAAAACTCAGTACTGAAAACTATGGAGCTGGGATTTTACCGCGGAGGATTCCGAAAAGCCAATCTTGAGGAGTCGAGAACTACGAGGCTGCGGCCAAGCCCGCAACCTCATCGCGCGTCCGCTTCGGCGGTTTGCAGGTCCAGGCTGACCCGTTCGCCGTTGATTAAAACCGAGCCAGCTTCGATCAGTTGCTGTCCCGTGCAATCGTAGCTCTCGTAGCAGCGCAGCGACTCCAGCGGCAGGAAGAACTCCACTGCTTGCGTCGTATCGCCTGCCGCGGGTTTGCCGCTCGTCGCAGCGGGAGCGGTTGCAGCTCCGGTGTGAATCGTGGTGCTGAAGGCAATCCCGTCAATCGGAGTATCGCCGCCCTGGAATTGAAAAGTAATGGGACGTACCAGGGGGGCGATGTGATCGTCGAACGCCAGCGCCGCCAATTTGTAGCGAGATCCCGCCACCGTGGCCGGCAGCTTCGCGTTCACGGAAAACTCCAGATACGCGCCCTTGCGGAAAGAAACCACCGAGGGGGGCGCGTACGTTACGAAATTGGCCTGACCATCCATTTCGGACACGATCTTGTCGATGGTGCCCTGCAACGATGCCTGGATGGCCGAAAGCGCTTCCCTGGAGGTGTCGCGGACAGGAGCGGGTGGTGCTGGAGCAGCGCTCCGGGCCGATGGGCGCGATGTTGGGAAATTCGTTGCCTTCGCTAGCGTCCAGGGGTTAGCCCGCTCTTTACGCACGGTCGATGGAGCCTCGCTGTCTTCGATTTGCGGCTTTCCCAGGTCGTCCCGCAGGGTCAAAAGAACCTGTTCAGCGTTGACGAACGTCTGTCCTTCCAGTAGCGCTGCTTGGCGCTCGCGGTCATTCCTGGCCGAAACCAGACGCACCGCCGCATCCCGGTCGAGAATGATGACTAGATTCTCCGGATGTTCTCGTACGCTTCCCATTACCTTGCTTCGCACTTGGTGCGAGATTTCCAGCGCAAACCCATCCACTTCGGGCATGTCTTGGAAAACCGGGACAGCAATCTGCAAGATCGGCAGCATCACGTCCTGGAACGTGCTCGCAGCACGATGAATCTTGTCCTGCTCGGTCTCGGGATAGGCGGCAAAGTAATTGCCTGTAAGTTCCACCACCGTTTTGCCTTTGTAGCTGTCGAAGCGCAACGAGCGCTGATCGCCTTTTTCCTGCTGCGCCAGCTCCAGGTCCAAAACGCGGCTGGCGTAGAAAGAATTCGGGAAGACGTGCGCGTGGATTTCGTCCGCGGTGCTCTGCAGTTGAGGGAAATATTTTTCCTGTAGAGCGCGCATGGTGGGATTCTTGAGTTCCGAGGGATTCAACGCTTGCCCGGGCGCGACCGCGCTCAGGAAGAACATCACCACAGCGAAAGTAAGGATATTTTTCGACATAGAAAATTCCGAGTCCTAAAGGATTGTGTTCCCAGCTTGCGTGGGGACGGCCGCCCTCGGCCGTCCATCCTCGCAACGCACTACTTGCTCAGTGTGAAATCCGCCTTGGTATCGCCCGAAACCGCGACCGGCTTCGATTGCGTCTTCGAGCCTTCGTGCCAAGCCGTTACCGTGTACTGCCCATCGGGAACGTTGTCGATTTTGTAAGCTCCGCTGCTATCGGTTTGCGCGAAGTATGGCGTCGGAGACACGACAACATAGCCGCTCATTTCCGGGTGAACGTTGCACAGAACTGGGACAACGCCAGCCTGTTCAAACTTAAAGCTGCGCTTTTCGCCTTGCGGCCAGGTGCCCAAGTTGTGACCAGGACCTTTCTTGCCGCCGTTCTGTACGCTCGGCCAGAACACGTTGTGCGCCACTTTGTCGCTGTTCAGGAAATCGACGGTGCTACCCGTTTGCGTCACGAGAATATGCGGCAGGATCGCCAAGCCTTTTTGGTTCATCACCGGATGCTGTTCCGGCGCGGGAAAGGACTTGCCTGCGATCGTGTCCACATAGACGACCGAGACGCCACTGACGCCGGAGAGTTTGCCGCTGATGCTGCCGCCGTATGAGTTGGCCGTCAACGCGAGTGCCGTAATTGCTAGAAGCGCGAAATGCATATTCATTGTTGGTAGGATCCTTCGGCGTTAAATTCCGGGAGGCTGAAACCTCCCGGTTTTTGTGCGTGAATGCCCTGATGCGGGCTGTAACTGAGTTGCGAAAATCGCGCTTGACTCTGTGTAAAGCGCGAAAATCGCAACTCTCTTTACGGCGATTCGAGCTAGTAGACCCACTCCAAAGCCGCCACCGCCGTATTCGTGCGGAACGGATTGGTCAGACGCGTATTCGTGCCGGGAAGATAAACAATCTGCTCCGGCCGAATCTGATATTCGAACGACGTCTTGATGTTGGCGTGGATCAGGAACTGCACGCCGGGAGTAAAGCGCTGACGCGTGGTGTGGTACGGCGAGAAGAACGACGTCGCAGGCGGGTTGCCCGCGTCGGCGCCGATCCCATTGATGCGATCCGCCCCGGAACTCACCGAGTCCCAGCGCATGATCCCCATCACCCAAGGCTCGATCATGTAGTCTGCCTCGACAAATCCACCGCTGTAGTGAGCTGGCGATCCGGAAATGAAACCGGTCGGGCTCTCCGAAGTAATGGGAATGAAGGGCACCAGATTCTTGTCGTGGCCGTAAATGTACGTGCCCAACAAGTTGAGGTTGCGGTAGTTGAAGCTCAGATCGCCTCCGAGACGATAGAACGGCTCGCGCGCCGTGAGCACTGTCGGCGTTGTCCCGTCGGCCAGCACCCCGCTGAAACGTTGCACCGAACGGCCATAGAATCCGAAGCTGCCGATGGTGATCGAAGTATGATCGCGCGGCCCGGTGGCGCTGGTGGCTTGAATCTCATTCCGGCTGGCTGCGTCGCGCTCGAGATTGAAGCGGTACGAAACGCGGCCGTAGAGATCCTTGAAGTTCGAATCGGAAGCATACCCGACCGGAGCGCTGACATTGGCAGGTGAAGCAGTGACCCCAGTCGTGTTTTGATTCACAATCGCCACCGAATAGTGGTACCCGCGATATTGGTGGCCGCCGCTGAATTCAATGCCTTGGGTCCCTCCGGAAAGGGCAAACCCGTTGTTGACGTTCTGCTGCTGCGACTGCGGAAACAACGGATTTTGCACTCCGACGTTGGTCTGATCGAAAATGTCCCATCCGCTGAGGTTCCAGCTGCGGGCCGGGCTGAAGGGTAGATCCAGCTCGAACTGGCCAATGCGCATGCTCAGCGCATCTTTCGGCAGCTTCAGGAAGCGGCCAATGTTTACGAACTTCAGGTAGCCGTCGCCCAATCCGCCCGCCGCGTTCGATCCGCCAACGTTGAAGTCGGTATCTACCCAGAAAGCGATATCGTCCCCAAAATTCCCGGCCATGAACATGCTGAGAAGACCGGGCTCCAGGTCTGTACGCGGAATCGTCGGTGCCGGGGTTCCCGCGGGCAACTGGCTGTTATAGTTGCGGGCGTTCTTGCCGGTTACTTGAAAGAAGGTGTTAAAACGCAAGCCGATGGGAGGTAGTCCGGGAATGGTGCCCGGCCAGATGGCCTTCGGCCAAATTTCCTTTTGCGCTGGAGCCCCCAGCATGACGGGTGGAATTTTCACAAAAGATTCATCGTCCTTCGGAAATTTGAAACCCGCATCTTTGAAAGCTTTTCCGAAGTCGTTCAGTTTTGGAAAATTGACGTGGCAAGTGGCGCACGACGTGCCATACATGCGTGCAAACGCAGGGATGGCAAACGAAGACTGAGCCGCCGCGCAGAGAAACACAAGCAAAGCGAGTAGTGCCGTACGCGATCTAGACATGACGTATTCCTCATTAAAGAAATTTCCTTAGTAACACTTACACCCCTAGAGTTGGCATTCGCGAGGTTCCGCGAAATGAACCTTCGGGGCTGCTTCTTACGCCGCCGAGTGGGGACTCGATGACGATCCGCCTTTTGGGGGAAAGGCAGTCGATCAAGAAAAATTTTAGTAACAGCCTCGTGCACAGCGTGCAACGCGCGGCTTCCTTTAAGCAATAAGACGTTCATCCTCCTGAGCGTTCTTCGCTTGCATGGTTGCGCCGCTGACGCGCAAAGTGCTGGGCAGCAAGTTCCGGCCCTCAGCGACTGCCGATAACCTCATGCACTCACGCACTGTGAAAGCGAAGCCTCCCGCCAGGAGCATGGTCAAAAACAAGCCAACGCCCACCGAGGGGGCAATCTCCATTTCCATCATTTGCATCGCCAGATTTGGGCTTGGCGCTGGAGGGTTCGGCGGCTCGGAATCGGACCCGGCAAAGGCACTGAATACCGGAGCCACATCAGCAGCACGATCCGACTTGTGCGCTGGAACGGCAGGATCCAGCGCTGCCCACTTGTACGGAGGATAGAGCGTCAAATACAGGTAAACGTCGGCAGCCTCGTCCTGGCTCAGGTAATAGAAGACCGGCATCCTGCCGCGGCACGCCAGTGCCGGCGTCCCCATCATGATGGGCGCACCCGCCGTGACCTTGCGCACAAATTCCGGCAGAGTCACACGGTTGGTCAAAGCGCTGAGGGGAGGAATGGAGCCTTCTGAAATTTGCTGCGGGCTGGGATTCGCTCCGTACGCGGCGTGGCAAATGTGGCAGGTCGACTTCACAATATGCTCGCCCACGCGAATCGGCGATTCTTTGACCGACGTCTGCTCCCGTTCCGCGCCCGGGAGCCCGGAGAGTTGTTTCAAATAAGCAATAAGAGCTCGAACCTCCACATCGTCCAAGTGCGGAAACGCCGGCATGTCCTGACCGCCGTTGTGGAGGCGCTGCAGAAGCGCGTCCTTCGACTGGTCGGCCATTTTGGCTGCTTCGGCGCGAGACATGTTCATCCCAGTGGTCTTCATGCGCTCCAGAACCATGGCCACAGAGGTGGCACGAACCGGGTTGATGACAGAGTTAATTTCCGGAGGAGCACCCTGGCCGGATTCCCCGTGGCAAGCCTGACAATTCAAGCGGTACAGGTCAGCACCATGCAGGCTGACGGCTTCCGTGGCGCTGGTGGAGAGTCCAAGTTGCCAGCCAGGTGCTGATTCTCCGGGCAGAGGCGCAGCTGGTCCTAGATGCCCGGTCTTGCCCATACTGGTTTCATCGAAAGTCCGGTTCAGCTGGTTCAGCCAGCTTCGTCCCGCGACACCCGTCACCGAGACCTCGCGTGCCACGGCTAACTGGCTAAGCCCTGACACCACCATCAGCAGAAATATCGATAGACTTCTCATAGTCCCGCCTAAGTTCATCCGGCTGGCCGTCGTGGGCGCAGAGGAGAAAGACACGCCGCGCAGATGTTCTCTGCCGTCGATTCGCTAACGAACGTCCGGTCGGGAGCAGGGAACCCTCGAACGGGTAGTGTTCTGACCTAAAAGGCTAGGCGGGAAGATGCTGGCTGCGATTGCGCCGCAGCAAGGATTTTGTAAACAGATTGTCACGTTTTCATCGCGAAAAGATTACGCAGTATTGCTGTAGGGTGTGATTCCGGCGCCATGAGCCAGGGCTGCGCTCTGCACGGTTTTGAGCGTCGAACTCTACAGTTTTGCCGCGGCACTTCAATGCAGCGCTCAGGAAGCTCGCCGTTTCAGCGATCTTCGCCCGCGT
>JAYTQD010000354.1:0-1353 GCA_043746935.1 Acidobacteriaceae bacterium
GCAACGGCCGGATCGGCCAGTTTGCCCAAAGGCCGTCCGGCTCTTGCGGCTTCGCGAATTGCGGTGGCGGAAATTGCATACTGCAACCCATCCAACAAATGCACGGTAACTCCGGGCAGCACGAGATCGCCTTTCGCGGGATGCTTCCGAAAGGGTTCCGTAGCGGCGCTTTTTGGCCGCAACGCCTCGGGCAGGGCGTTGGCGACATCCGCCAGCGAATGCCCTGGGCGGCTTGCGACAATGAACGCGCACTCTTTGAACAACGCCTCGGGCTCATGCCACGTCTGAATCTGAAGAAACGCATCGATCCCGATTAGAAAAAATATCCTGTCCGAACTCTTGAGACTGGCCTTCAGCTTCCGAACTGTCTCAATGGAATAGTTTGGGCGGGCCGTTTTCTTGCCCGGCTCGCCGTTCATTTCCTCCGGAGCTTCCAACAAGGATGGAATCCAATTTTTATTCCCGGCGGTGGCCAGAGAAAGCATCGTGAAACGATGTAAAAACGGCGTGAGCGGCTGCTTCTGCTTATGCGGAGGCACATGCGCGGGGACAAAATGAATCTGCCGCAAGCTGAATTTCTCTTCCGCAGCGCTCGCCAGCGCGATGTGCCCGCGATGGATGGGATCGAAAGTTCCGCCAAACAAGCCAATATTCATACGGTTCAACTTAGTTTCGAGGCTGATGCCACCTTAGCGCAAGTTGGCGATTGTTTTGCGCTGTCCGGTCGCGGCGCTCTGCTACACTCACGCATACGCGCCTCGTCTTAGGAGACCAATCCAGAATCGTTTTCACAAATAGTTCTCCCGGCCTCGAGCAATCTGACCTCGGGGGCTAAAGCCCGCATTTATTATGGCCGGAAATGTCACGGCTAAAGCCGTGACCTACCAAAGCTATTAAATCTATTTGTGAAACCGGCTCACAGGAAGGTCGACCCAGGAGCCCAAGCAATGCCTTTTCCTAAGGGGCGTAGTGTGCCTACGACCAATGGCCATCCGGCCACCTTCCATTCCCCAACTTCTGTGTGCCCTGCCGTAACTGGTGATAATGCTCGCCGCGAAATAAAGTCGGGGTACAACATATGCGAGTAAGCCTCCCCCGCTTGCGAACTCGTCTGGTACCGCCCTCCAGTGCTCCGGCGTTGCGCTACTTCGTAGCCGTGCTCAGTACAATGCTGGCGCTGATTCCCGCCCTGCTGCTTTCCGACGTTTTCGAAAGCCGCCTGGTGGTTTTCGCCGTCGCGGTGATGGTCAGTGCCTGGTATGGCGGATGGAAGCCCGGCTTGGTCGCGACCGCTTTCGCGGTGTTGGTGAGCGCGTGGTTCTCGCTGACAGGCATCCATTCCCCGGCGGAATA
>JAYTQD010000355.1:0-3754 GCA_043746935.1 Acidobacteriaceae bacterium
GGTTGAAAGACGTTTGTCCGATCCGATCCGGACCCAGATGCACTATGCCCGCAAGGGTCTGATCACGGAGGAAATGAATTTCGTAGCGGCGCTCGAAAAGGTTGCGCCGGAATTCATTCGCGACGAAATCGCGCGGGGGCGTATGATCATCCCCGCCAATATCAACCATTTGAATCTGGAGCCGATGTGTATCGGGGTCGGGTCGCGGTGCAAGATCAACTCGAATATCGGGAACTCGGCGACGACATCGAACATTGAAGAGGAACTGGAGAAGCTGCGCTATTCCGTGAAGTACGGCGCGGATACCGTGATGGACCTGTCAACCGGCGGCGACATACCGGAGATCCGCAAAGCCATCATTGCCAACTCGCCGATTCCGATTGGCACTGTGCCGATTTACGAGGCGCTGGCGCGTGTGCGGCGGGTGGAAGACCTCAACATCAATGTACTGCTGGAAGTGATTGAAGAACAGGCCGCGCAGGGTGTGGATTACATGACGATCCATGCGGGCGTTCTGATCCAGTATGTGCCCTTGGTTGCGAAGCGCATCACCGGCATCGTCAGCCGCGGCGGTGCGATTTTGGCGCAGTGGATGACGCATCATCACAAGCAGAACTTTCTCTACGAACACTTCGACGACATCTGCAAGATTTTCAAAAAGCATGACGTTGCGTTCTCGCTCGGTGATGGTTTGCGGCCTGGATGCCTCGCTGATGCCAGCGATGAAGCGCAGTTTGCTGAGTTGAAGACGCTGGGCGAACTCACCAAGATGGCGTGGGAACACGACGTGCAGGTCATGATCGAAGGCCCCGGCCACGTGCCCATGCATAAGATCAAAGAACAAGTGGAGAAGGAAGTTGAGCTTTGCTACGAAGCTCCCTTCTACACTCTTGGACCGCTCGTGACGGATATTGCCCCCGGTTATGACCACATCACGTCGGCCATTGGCGCGGCGATGATTGGTTGGTACGGTGCGGCGATGCTCTGCTACGTGACGCCCAAAGAGCATTTGGGTTTACCCAACGAAAAAGACGTGAAGGACGGGATCATCGCCTACAAGATCGCCGCGCATGCTGCCGATGTCGCCCGTGGCCGACCTGGGGCACGTGATCGCGACGACGCCTTGAGCTACGCGCGCTACAAATTTGATTGGGACAACCAGTTTGCATTGTCACTCGATCCGGAAACGGCGCGAGCAATGCACGATGAAACTTTGCCCGAGGAATCCTACAAACACGCGGCATTCTGCTCGATGTGCGGCCCGAAGTTTTGCTCGATGAATTATTCGACGAAGGTGGATGAATACAACAAGGAAGTTCACGGGCTGGAAAAGAAAGATTACTCGGAGCTGGTGGAGAAATTCATCACGATCAAGTAGCGTGCAAGGCTACTTCAGGTCTGTGATCTTCTTGATCGGGGCGGATCGGATCGCGGCAGGTTGAATCAACTCTGAAGTTGTCCGTGACTGAGAAAGCTTGCTTGGCAACCCTTGAGCCGAACGGACGACCCGGTCTTGAGCAATGAAATCATCTTGCAATGGCTGTTGGCGGCGCGTTGCGACGCTCCTGGCCCGGTGCAACTTGCCAAGCCGAACCGAGACACTCGAAGTTCTCGATTCAAGAACAATCGAACTTAAGTCCACTTCGGCAACCGCGGCGGGCGTAACGCTCAATGGTTGGACGGCCCCGGTCGCCGGGGGGGTGGCCGAATCAGCTGTACTGGTCACTACGCGCCGCGGAAGATCTGGCGCAGCGTACCAACCCAAGGACAGCAGGAGCAGGAAACTGACTGCGACACCTAGCAACGTCAATCCTTCCCAGTTTTTTCGCGCTCGCTCAACCCCTCGAGAGGAGCGGACGGTCTGGAAAATTTTTACAGGGAGCGTTTCCGGACGTTCTACAATCGGAGCATGCGCCAAGAATGCGTTGAGCTCGGCAATGACGTTCTTGCCTAAGTTTTCGCCGTTCTCGCGCAGCAACGAAGCGGATCGTTCCGTTTGTGGAACACAAACGGAGTTCCCCGCGACTAATCTTTCCCGAGACAACGCGTCCGGAGTGGGCTGCGGAGCAAACGGGAATGGCAAAACCGCAGCCAGCACGGATTCCACCGAGATGCCTGCGGGCACCTCTGCCGCAAGTGCAATCTCTGGAATGGGCATGGGAATCGGCATGGCCATGGGATGACGTCCGTCTGTCCCAGTTCCGAGCACCGTCATCTCCACCAGGAGCAACTCGCGGCGCGGACCCTTCGCCGGAGTTACAAAGACGCAGCGGGAAGGAGAGCCGCCCGCTTCCACCCTCGCGATCGCTTGCTCGGCGGAACAGCGCTCGACGCGCAGTTCCAAATCCGCAGGATTCGGCAGGATCGCATCCGGAAAAACGACTTCCACGTTGTAACCGCGCGCGAGCAGATCCGCGCAAATTGGTTCTGCCTCTTCAACGAGAGACGCGTAAATACGAGCCACAGGCATGGGGGGAGACCACTGCAAGAGGGAAGTCCATGAAAATCGGTGGCGATTTCAGGACGCGCCGCCCTTGTGTTTTTGAGTCTACCGCAAACTGGCGGAAGCTGGAAGGCTCACGTAACAAGAATTCCCAATATGCAAACTCTTGCAGCTTCAACAGCCTTGTCTTTAGCGGGCGGCGCCTTCCAAGCCCTCCGCAACGCGGGTTAGAGCCGCTGCCAAAGTTGCCGCCTCGCGCTGGGCTAAGGCTTTATCGCCGCGATCTAAGGCCTCATTAACGCCAGGAATCACCACCGCCGCGTAGCCGGTGTACTTACCCGGCGCATAAATGGCGTGACGAAACCAGGGACGCTCGGGTAGTCCGTCGGGTAGAAGCAACGCCCGCTCGGCGTTGCGCAGAGCTTGATTGACGCGGTTTGCATCCTTGGGTAACTGCCGTTGTTTCTTCATGATGGCCGCACCAGCCTTAGCGAAACGGGCGGCAGCTTTCTCGGCGTCTGCCAGACTAACGGTACCTTTGCCAAACCGAAGATCCGCTTTCGCTGCGGCATCACGAACATAGACGGAGATTTCGTTGGCATACTCCTCGTAGTCGAAGGGCAGAACGTCACAATCCAACAGGCGTAGCGCTTCAAGCCCGAAGACACGCGCCATCTGCTGCTCGTATTGGAATGTCGGGTCGCCGAACTTCTTGAACCAGGCAAAATTGTCGAAAGCAGAATGGTAGACGCCGTAGGGGCCGTTGGTACTGACATCCGTGGAAGGCACGCCTAAGTGCTGCAAGAAAACGGTGTAGTCGGAGCCGCTTCCGAGATCACCCACCGGAACATCGGCGCGGAGCTGGGCAGCGGGAGGGCGAGCGGTAGTTCCGATCGCGTCGGTCTGAAGTGTTGCGGCTTTACCCGCCACCGCGTCGTGCCAGGTGCTATAGACGGTGCCACCGGTGGGGCTGGGCACGTCCCGCGTGACCTGCCGGATGAATTCCTTGAGGCTGGGCACGGAGGAGGCGCTGAAATCGGGCCCGGAGACGGCTGCATCCATGTTCAAGTAGGCTACGGCTCGCTCGAGTTCCGCAGCGTGTTGTTCACCCCATTCCGTGGAGCCGATCAGTCCCTCTTCTTCGGCATCCCAGCTCCCGAAGACCAGGCTGCGTTTGGGATGCCAACCCGTCTTGAGTAGCTCCCCCAGGCCATGCACGGTTTCCAGCAGGGCTGCCGTGCCGCTATTGGGATCGACGGCACCGTAGACCCAGGCGTCGCGATGGTTGCCGCCAACCACCCATTCGTCGGG
>JAYTQD010000356.1:0-1352 GCA_043746935.1 Acidobacteriaceae bacterium
AGATCTAGCTCTGCACCGGTATGCGTGGCCCAAAAGAAACACTCTTCGGGGCGCGCATTAAGTAATCTGATCGTCGTCTCCAGCGCGAAACCCTCCCAAGACGCACCGACTTTTGGATGTGATTCGATGGCGCGTCGCTGTTCCAGACCAAGCAGTGCGTGCAGCAAACCGGAATCTCGAATGTAAACTTTCGGCGCCTTGATTTGGCGCTTGCCGATGTTCTCGTACCAAGCTGGAAGCTGGCGCACCATGAAGGTGGCGCTGAGGGTGTCCAAATACCGCTGAACGGTTGTGTGGGCGACCCCGAACGCCCGGCCAAATTCGGACGCGTTCCACACTTGTCCGTGATAGTGTGCGAGCATCATCCAGAAACGTCGCATCGTTGCCGCCGGTAGGCGTAAACCAAGCGACGGTATTTCCCTTTCCAAATAGGTACGAATCAACTCCGAGCGCCAGAGGAAACTCTCGCTTTCGGAACGCGCTAAAAAGGAGCGCGGAAACCCGCCGCGATGCCACAGCCTTTCCCACTTATCTGGCCCGACCTCATCTACCGAGAATCCATTTAACTCGTGATAGGCAATGCGGCCGGCCAACGATTCCGACGTCTGCTTCAGCAGTTCAGGTGAGGCACTGCCGAGCAGCAGGAATCGTCGCGCCGTCTTTGGCTGATCGGCGAGCACGCGAAGGCTAGGGAAAAGCTCCGCGCGCCGTTGTACCTCATCTACCACAATCAAGCCTTTGAGCGGGCGCAGCGTTATCATCGGATCCGCAAACAGCGCCAGGTCTGCCGCGTCCTCAAGGTCGAAAAAGGTAACCTCGCGCTTCCGCCCGGCGGCGTGTTGGCGAGCGAGCGTGGTCTTGCCGACTTGCCGTGGGCCCAGAATTGCGACAACCGGAAACTGATTTAGCAAGCGGGTAAGCCTGCTCAGATGATACGTACGCTCTATCATGCCCGTAGCGTACCATGAAATTTGAGCGTCTATCGCTCAAATTTCATTAGTGATACCTCGGTTAAAATAGCCGTCAGTTCCCTCGGTGTACATGTCGTCGATCGAAATGCGAAGGCCCGCCGAGCCGGTCGCACGTATACACACCGGCTTGCCCTTTCTCCAGCAGTTAGAACGAAAGCGTTTCAATTAGAATTCATATGACCGCACCCAATACTGTTCGGTTAGCCGTTCGGGCTGAGCCTGTCGAAGCCCATTCACCCTTCGACAGGCTCAGGGCGAACGAGCTTAAACGAACAGCATTGTGACCGCACCCGTATAATCGGCAGTGATAAGACCGTAGGTCAGAGGACACGTGCCAAGAATCGCGCCCGCACTCGCAAAACTCACCCGCCCGCGCCTGCA